>JAZDPI010000187.1:0-6741 GCA_043797775.1 Candidatus Eiseniibacteriota bacterium | reverse complement strand
AGAGCCGTCTCTAGCTCCTCTTCCAGAACCGCGCCTATCACCTCCCCGATCCGACCCCGAATGAGCGTCTCAATGTCATGAAAATCATATGGCGGACTCAGCAACTGTGCGGTACGATCCCTCATGGCGTGTTCCTCCCGTACAAGCCCCCTCAAGGGCTTGGGTTTGTGTTACCGGGAGAATACGCCATTTCTACTTTTCAACAAGTCTCGAGACGGAACCCAGGTTTCTGAAGCGGGTGAATGACGACGAAGGCCGGAACTTCATTATGACTCCGGGAGATGCTGAAAAGAGGGCAGAAGAGAAGGCATAACGGGCCTCTCTTTGGGATGCATCCCTCTCTTTGCACTTGAGGAAGCTTCCGGCAGGTGTTACTATTGGACGTCGAGAAGCGGCTCTTCTCGGCCCAGTTGGCTTTCTCATCTTTGTGTCGGGTTCGGCACACAGGGCACTCGCTGGTTCCGCTCCTTCTTTGTTCCTGCCGTTGACTCAAGGGAAAAGATGGACAATCGAACTGCGGCGGTATCTGCCCGGCAGGGCTGCTTCTGAGAATGAGTGCCGTGGCGCTGCGTACGGAGCTGCTGCCGCTCGCCGGCAGGTTGCCGGCCATCAGCGCCTGAAGGAAGTTAGGTGACAGATTTCTCGGAGATCCTGGAGGCTCAGGTCCTCCCTCTTGTTCGAAAGCCCGGCCGGTACGTAGGTGAATTCGTAACGGGATGCTGGGGACTGCCCAAGGGGAAGAGGCTGAGGGTGCTTCTCGCCTTTCCGGACACCTGTGAGGTGGGAGTGTCGAACATCGGCCTCAGAATCATCTCGGGGATCCTCACGAGGACCAAGGGAGTCTTCCTGGATTTCTGCTTCGCACCCTGGCCTGATTTTGAGGACGAGACACGAAGGCGGAACATCCCGCTTCTCTCTCTCTGCGATTCCATCCCCGTCAGGGAGTTCGACGTTGTCGGATTCTCCGTTCAATACGAGCTTCAGTACGCCAACCTGCTCAACATGCTGGATCTCGCCGGAATTCCGCTGAAGTCGAGCCAAAGGGACAAGTCGCACCCTCTGGTTGTGGCGGGCGGAAGCTGTTCGTTTAACCCCGAGCCTCTTTCGGATTTCGTCGACTGCTTCTCGATCGGTGACGGAGAAGAGACGATCGGTTCTGTCTGCTCGTGCGTCACCGAATGGAAGGGCAGTGGCCGCGACCGAGACGAGCTTCTCGACAGCCTCGCTGAGCACCGCGGTTTGTATGTGCCGTCTCGTTTTCCGGTAAGGACCCTGGAAGACGGCACCCAGGTGAGGGACAGCACCGTTCGCGGAAGCGTGAGGAACGCACTGACCAGGGACCTGGACGGTTGCGAGCCGTCCGTTTTCACGCCCAGAGTGGAAGTCGCTCACGACAGACTGAACATAGAGGTCATGCGGGGATGCCTCCACGGCTGCAGATTCTGCATGGCCGGCTACGTCTACAGACCTCTCAGGGCGAAAGGAGTCCCCGTGGTTCTGAGCGAAGCCAGAAGGGGCTTCTCGAGAACCGGGTGGGAGGAGATATCGCTGGTCTCGCTGTCGACGCCCGACTACCCAGGCCTGTCAAGAGTTCTGCCGCTCCTGAAGAATGCCTTCTCGTGCAAGGGGGTGGATGTGTCGCTCCCCTCCATGAGACCCGATGCCCTCTCGTTCGAGCTGGCCTCGGAGCTGGACAGGTTCAAGAAGGCCGGGATAACGCTGGCCCCTGAGGCCGGCACGCGGCGCCTGAGGAACGTCATAAACAAGGAGATGGAGGACGAAGACATCGTTCAGGCGATCACGGTTGCTTCGCAGCACGGATGGAACATGATGAAGCTCTACTTCATGATAGGCTTGCCCACGGAGACCGCGGAGGACGTGGACTCCATCGCTTCTCTCGTGGAGAGGGCTCTCAGAGAAGCCAGGAAGCACAACCGCCGCATGGGACTCAACGTTAGCATCTCTCCGTTCGTGCCCAAGGCGCACACGCCGTTCCAGTGGGAAGAACAGATCTCGCTCGAGGAAACCAGGTCGAGAACCAGGCAAGTCGTGACGCAACTCAGGCGGCTTCCCGTGAAGGTCAAGTGGAGAGATCCGGAAGTCTCCTTTCTGGAAGGCGTGCTCGCGCGGGCCGACAGAAGGGTCGGAGAGGTCGTAGCGCGAGCGTGGGCGAAGGGCGCAAAGTTGGATGCCTGGTCCGATTTCTTCAAGCCGGAGACGTGGGCGGAAGCCTTTGCCGAAGCGGCGCTTGACCCGGCGATCTACACTGCCGAGAGGCGTCCGGACACACCTCTGCCGTGGGACCACGTGGAAGTGGTGTCGAAGGACTTCCTGCAAGCGGAAAGGGCCAGAGCCTATGAGGGGGTCACTACGAAACCGTGCAACCACGGTGAGTGCCACACGTGTGGAATTCTGGCGGGCACCGAGCTGACTGTCCAGGAGGTCTGTGGGAGTCGCGGCGCACAGGTTCCGCCGGGCAGATCGCCCGAAGGGACAGTGGTTCGCCCGAGGCCACTTCGCAGCGGTCCGGAAGTGCTCACCGGCGGGAAATACAGGTTTCACTTCGAGAAGAAGGGGAAGGCCAGATTTCTTTCGCATCTTGACACGGTGCGCATCCTGACCAGGGCCCTGAGAGCCTCGGAGCTGCCTGTGGCACTCTCGGCAGGATACCGGCAGCGCCCCAGGGTTTCGTTCGGTCCGCCTCTGCCGCTGGGATTCACCAGCCGGTGTGAATACTTTGACCTGGAGCTGGGCAGGGCACCCGGGGAGGATCCCGTGGCGGCGCTGAATCCTCTTCTGCCTGGTGGAATACGGGTGTTGGATTGGAAACGACTTCAGACCAGAGCCGATTCTCTTTCTTCCGCCTGCGTGCTTGCGAAATATGAGATTGAGTTTCCGGCCGCGCTTCTGGTAGATTTCAGTCTTTCGGCCTCCCACCTGGCGGCGGCTCTGACCAGGGCAGCGGGGGAGCTCGCTGGTCGCGACACGCTCGCGTTGACGAGGGGGCCCGGTTCGAAGCCGAAAGAGGTCAAATTGGAGAGGGCCGTCAAGACCCTCGAAGTCACTTCAGGAAATCCCCTGAAGGTCGAGGCCTTGCTTGCGCTTGACGGGGCCGGGTGCATCAGGCCGGACGACCTTGTGGAGGTGCTCCTGGACGGTTTCAGATTTGAAAAGGCGTATCTGAGGATAGAAAGAACTGCTCTGTACATTCGTTCCGCCAAGGGAACCGAACCTCCCATGTGAGGCCTCCCGGATGTGATGGCGGACTAAGACGGTCGACGAACAGAGTACGCAAATGTGAGGTGGTTATACCAGTGAAGAGAGAGATAATCATAAACTGTGATCCGTATGAAACGCGGATAGCGATTCTTGAAGAGAAACACCTGGTCGAGCTTCTGGTCGAGAGGTCTGACCGAAGGAGAAGGGTGGGCGACATACACAAGGGAAAGGTCAACGCCGTTCTCCCGGGCATGCAGGCGGCGTTCATTGAGGTCGGACAGCCGAAGACGGCCTTTCTTCATGTCTCGGACCTCGTGGAATCTCTGGCCGACTACGATGACCTGGACATGGCCCCCTTCGAAGACGACGACGAGAAGGAGTCTCGCGTCAAGGACACGGTGAAGATCGAGGACCATCTGGAGAAGGGCCAGGAGATTCTCGTACAGATAACGAAGGAACCGATCGGCACGAAGGGCCCTCGCGTGAGTGGCCAGATCTCGCTGCCGGGAAGATACCTCGTCCTGATGCCGGGAGCCGAGCACGTCGGCGTGTCGAGGAGGATAGAGGACAGAGCCGAGCGCGCCAGGCTGAAGACTCTCATTTCGGACCTCAAACCCGCCGGCTCCGGTCTGATCGTGAGAACCGCAGGCGAGGGAAAGAGCAAGAGGCATTTCGCGTCCGACGTCAGGTTTCTCACCAATCTCTGGGAGAAAGTCGAGGCCAGGGCAGCCAAGGTACGGGCTCCTGCTCTCCTTCACAGGGACATGGAGCTGATTGCCGGCCTGATTCGTGACATCTTCACGGAGGACGTTGACGGGATTCTCATAGACTCGAAGAAAGAGCATCGGAACCTCTTCTCCTACGTGAGGTCGTTTGCGCCCGAGCTCAAGAACAGGGTGAAGCTCTACACCGGCAAGACTCCCGTCTTCGACCACTACGGCATAGAGGCGGAAATCGAAAAGGCGATGGACAGAAAGATCTGGCTCAAGAAGGGCGGCTACATAACGATCGACCAGACGGAGGCGCTTGTGGCCATCGATGTCAACACCGGCCGCTACATCGGGCGCAAGGATCAGGAGGAGACTGCACACAAAACCAACGTGGAGGCGGCACGCGAGATCGCAAGACAGCTCAGGCTGAGGGACATAGGAGGCATACTAGTCATTGATTTCATAGACATGGAAGAGGAAGGGCACAAGAAGACCGTTTTGGACGAGCTCAGGTGCTGTCTCAAGAAGGACAGGGCCAGGACGAAGGCGTTCCAGGTGAGCGAACTGGGTCTCGTGGAAATGACGCGGCAAAGGGAAAGACCCAGTCTCCTCCACTATTTCAGCGAAGAATGCCCCTCTTGCGGAGGCGTCGGGCGCGTCCTGTCTCTCGAGTCCATGTCGATGAAGATAGAGAGACTGTTGAAGAGAACTGTCGCCGACTTCGGAGAGAAGGACATACAGCTCAGGGTCTCCCCGCAGGTGGCAGTCTTCCTTCTGGAGGAGAGGGGACTGAGGCTTGAGCGTCTGGAGAGAAGGTTCGACCTCAAGCTGGACATAGTCGACGACCACTCCTTGAGGAGGGAGAACTTTAGGATAATTCTCAAGAAGGGCAACAGAGATATCACCTCGCAGTTCGAGCCCCCGAGTGATCCCCGTCCGCCGGTGCGGCAGCGGGGTCATGCGAGACCCCCCTCACAGCTCGAGCCCCCGAGTGATCCCCGTCCGCCGGTGCGGCAGGGGGGTCATGCGAGACCCCCCTCCAGGGACAGGAGGTGGGGCAAGCGGCATAGACCGGGCCCTGCGGAAGCTCCCGCGAGGCGGTGAGGCGCTCGGGGACAGTCCGGGATCCGGTGAAAGCGGATTGCGGCGCCCTTGACAACCCGGCCGGAAGATGGTATAAATTGCAGGTTATTCCGTTCGTTTCAGTAAACTCAAACCCTTGGTGAAAAAGTATGTATGCGATAGTGGAAATCAGTGGTTTTCAGTACAGGGTGGAGCCCGAAACAGTAATCAGGGTGCCTCGTCTGGACAAGACGGTGGGTGAGGAGGTCGTCATCTCCGACGTGCTCCTGCTCTCCGACGGCACTGCGGTCAAGGTGGGGAGGCCCATCCTGGAAGGCGTGAGAGTGAAGGGAGTCGTGACGTCTCACGGCAGGGACAAGAAAATAGTCGTTTTCAAGTACAAGCGCAGAAAGGGCTTCAAAAAGAAAACCGGACACAGACAGGATTTCACCGAAGTGAAGGTTTCTTCGATCGAAGTCAAGTAGCGAGGTGAGGTAACTTGGCACACAAAAAAGGCGTAGGGAGCTCCAGGAACGGCAGAGACAGCCACGGACAGAGACTCGGCGTGAAGAGATACGGCGGGCAGTTCGTGAGTGCGGGATCCATCATCGTGAGGCAGAGGGGTACGAGAATACACCCCGGGCAGAACGTTGGGCTCGCAAAGGACGACACGATTTACGCGCTCGTCTCCGGAAAGGTTGTTTTCGACAGACTGGGTCGCTCCAAGAAGAAAGTAAGTGTGCTGGCAGGATAGATCTCCATCCCTGGATGGGTTCCCGTTTCTTGAGGAACCCCCATTCCTGGGTCCAGCGCGTGCTCTCCACATCTTCTATCGAGGAAGGTCATGGCCAAGAGAACGGTGAACGTCAGCGAGATAACCGAGAAACTCAGGGATCTCTCCATTCGGGCCGGCTATGAGCTGGACGAGGATCTCATCGGGGCCCTGAAGGAAGGCCTGCGCATCGAGGAGTCGCCCACGGGAAAGCAGATAATCGAGCAGATTCTCGAAAACGCGCGGATTTCCCGCGAGACCCGGCTGCCGAGCTGCCAGGACACGGGCTTCGCGGTCGTCTTCCTGGAGATAGGCCAGGACGTGTGTCTCGAAGGCGGAGACCTGATGGAGGCGGTGCACGAGGGAGTGAGACGAGGGTACAAGGAGGCGTATCTCAGAAAGTCCATCGTCAACGACCCCGCGATCGACAGAAAGAACACCGGGGACAACACCCCCGCCATTGTCCACGTGGACGTCGTCAAGGGAGATCGGGTGAAGATCATTCTTGCCGCCAAGGGTGGCGGGAGTGAGAACATGAGCGCCGTTGCCATGCTGAAGCCTGCGGACGGCATTCAGGGAGTGAGAAGGTTCGTCATCGAGACCGTGAAGCGGGCCGGCGGGAATCCCTGTCCTCCCATCATCGTCGGCGTCGGCGTTGGAGGCACTTTCGAGAAGTGTGCGCTTCTCGCAAAGAAGGCCCTTCTGAGGCCGTTCGGCTCCCACAATCCCGACGAGAGATACGCTGGTCTTGAGAAGGAGCTCCTGAAGGAGATCAACGCTACGGGCATAGGGCCGCAGGGATTGGGGGGTAGAGTGACCGCCCTCGGTGTGTTCATCGAGACGTTTCCCTGTCACATGGCCAGCCTTCCCGCAGCCGTAAACATAAACTGTCACGCCAGCCGCAACAAGTTGGCGGTCATCTGAGGCCCTCCGGCGCCTGAGACTAAAGGAATCGACCGTGAAGAAGATCTTCTCGCC
>JAZDPI010000165.1:0-2293 GCA_043797775.1 Candidatus Eiseniibacteriota bacterium | reverse complement strand
AATACCCGCCGATCCTCTTCGTAACGGGTGATTCGGACACGCGCGTGGCGCCGCTCCATGCGCGCAAAATGACGGCGATGCTTCAGTCGGTGCCGGGTTCGCAGCAGCCGGTGTTGCTGCTCTACGACACGAAGCAGGGCCACTCGGGCGGCCTGCCGATAAAAGGGCAGGTGGAGGAGCGCGCGAACCAGCTCGCGTTCCTTTTCTGGCAGCTCGGCATGGGGAACTAAGGCGGGGGCGGGGAACCAGGGCGACGCCTCGGAACCAGGGTGGTCGGGGACGTCCTCCGAAAAGCAACGTCCCTCGAGTGAAATGGGCCACGCCGCTGAAGGGTTCTGAAGCGGCGTGGCCCGTGCTTGTAAGTCCGCAGTCGTCGGGCGGCCAGGTGCAGGCCCGGCCGGCCGCACGACAGACATTCTGATCACACGGCGGAGATTGCCCGGCCCGTCACGGCCGAGTGCGCGCTTACCTTATAGTCTTCGTCTCCTCGAGCACGTTGATGTTTCTTTTCTTCAGCTCCCTCATGAACCTCTCGTAGACCTTGCCGTATATGCAGTCCTCCGGCGGGACGATGCCCTTCTGAGTGATGAGACCCTCGAGAATGAGCTTCGCGGCAACGGCAACCGGGTATCCAGTCGTTCTCATCATGGACGAAATGCCGTTTCGCCTGTCGGCCTCGTCCCACATGAAGTACTCGATCCTCACCTTCTTGCCCTTCTTCCTGCCGACGACGGTGTTGTACATCACGCAGACGTCGGTCTCTCCCTTGCGGGCCTGGAGCCTGGGCGTGATCATGGAGAGCAGGAACTCGCGAGGGACAATCTTCGTTCCCTTGAAATCGTGCGGTTTCAGGTCCAGAAGGCCACAGTCCTTCAGGGTGTCGATGCCGGGGAAATGCCCGGGCCAGCGGATCGTCTTCTCGGCGAACTCCTTGAGCTTGGGTCTCGAGAAGATGAAGCTGGGCATCCCGGGGGTCACCGCGCACTGAAGCTGTTCATTCTTCCCGAACTTGGTGAACTGGAACGTCTCCCTGTCACCTATGGCCGGCACTTCGACCACCCTGCCGTTCTTCACCACGAACAGCTTTATCATGTACTCGCGGAGCACGTGGTCGAAAGCCCAGGTGATCATGTATCTCAGGGGATGCTTTTCGGCGTACTGCTTCGCAGGAATACCGCCGACTCGCGCAATCGCGACCTCGGCCCTATCGAGCTTCCTGATTGCTTCTCCGACGGTGACGTTGCTCAGCCCCGGAGCAAAGCCCATTCCATCCACGAACGTCACGCCGTTCTTCACGGCGGTGTTGTGAAGCCAGTCGCCGTACTTGTTGAGCGTCATGCCCTTCGGGAGCTCGAGCCCCTCTGTTTCGTACGCGTCAGGCCTGCGATGGTATTCCTCGAGCATGTCCACGATGTTGAGTCCGGCCTCTATGGCGTACTGCACGGTCTTGTAGCTCGTGTGCCTGTCAGGAACGGCAATCGCTCCGACGTCGTACTTCTCCATGAGCTTTACGGCTTCTCTCTTGGACGTGAGGTCAATCGGATGCACTGCGATCTTCTTGCTTCCGATCCACTTCTTTGTCTTCAGAAGGGCTTCCTTGCGCCTGCCCGTGATCCCTACGACCTCAATGTCCTTGTCCTTCACGAGATCCCATGCGACGGCAGAGCCGATCTTGCCCGATCCTCCAAACACGAGAGCTTTCATAGTCCAGTCCTCCATCGGTGATACGTGCGGACACGCAGGTTAATGGTTTCGCCGTTTCAAATTCGAGGTTCTTGCCGGTTCCGTTCACCTCCCATCGATTATCACTGTTGATGATGAGAACGTAAAATTATACCATAGGACGACCATTCTTTGACAGGTTTCTTGCAGGGGGGAGAACGAGGGGCGCGTCCTGCCAGCTCCAGGGGCGCACGCCCCGCTTGACCAATGGACACGAAAAAAGCAGGCGTGCTGTCGATAGTCGCGGCGAGCGTCATGTGGGCCGTCGAGCCGATCCTCACGAAGCTGGCATTCAGAACGGCCGGTTTTCTGGAGACCGCCACGGTGAGGGGGATCGTCGTGTGCTTCGTTGCGCTTCTATACGTGGGCACGACGAGAGGGGTGGGCCTTCGCGTGAAGCGCGGTCAACTGAGCAAGCTGCTTTACATAGGGCTCGTGGGCACGCTCGTGGCCGACCTCCTCTACGTTTACTCGCTCGGGAGAATACCGGTGATCAACGCCGTGCTGATAGGGCACCTCCAGCCGATATTCATCGTGCTCTTCGGGTTCTTTGTGCTCAAGGAAGACAAAC
>JAZDPI010000149.1:0-2596 GCA_043797775.1 Candidatus Eiseniibacteriota bacterium | reverse complement strand
GATCCGTTCAAGGATACGTCCGGTCCGTCCATGAACATCTTGCTGAAATTGATGGCGATAGTCTCGCTGGTTTTTGCGCCGGTCATCATGAAACTGCATGATCACATTACCGCGCTGTTTCAGTAGAACTAAGGAGGTGGGAGCCGCGTGAGCGAATACGAAACCATTTTCATAATCGATCCGGGCTGCGACGATTCACAGGTTGACAGGCTGGTGGAGACCGCCAGGGAGATCATATCTTCCGGCGAGGGGACGGTCTTAGAGACGCAGATCTGGGGAAGAAGGAAACTGGCGTACGAGATCAAGAAGAAGCGCGACGGTGTTTACGCGTTCGTCCGATTCAAAGGAAACGCAGCTGTCCTTCAGGAGTTGAACCGCAGGTTCAAGCTCAACGAGCTGATTCTCCGACACCTGATTGTCGTGAGTGAGGAAGGAGAGGCGGGAGGCCGTCCCGATCTTTCTCGGCCCGGCGAAGGTGCTTCCTTTGAGCGTGACGAAACCTTCGGTTCGTAGGCACAGGTTCAGAGGGTAGGTGAGGAGGTGGAGAGAATGTCGGAAGTGAGACTTGCTTCCATCAACAAAGTGTTGCTTTCGGGCAGGCTGACCAGGGATCCGGAGCTCCGGTACACGCCGAGTGGTGTTGCCGTGCTCACTTTTTCGCTCGCCGCCAACAGGCGCTACAAAGATCAGAGCGGTGAGTGGAAAGAGGAGGTCACCTTCGTAAACGTCGTAACCTGGCAGAGGCAGGCCGAGCTGGCCTCGGAGTTCCTTAAGAAGGGCAGCGCCGCCTTCGTCGAGGGGCGCCTGCAGAGCCGCACATGGGAAACCAACGAGGGGACCAAGCGGAGTGTCATCGAGGTAAGAGCCGAGAGACTCCAGTTTCTCGATAAGCTCAAGAGAGAATCTGAAACCGAACCTGCTGTAGAAGAGGCTGGAAGTGAGGACGTGCCCTTCTAACGCAGGTTGTGAGTGATCTTGCATGGAGGGAATATGGTGAAGGACAAAGAGGGCAGGGCCCCCAAGAGAAAGTTCTGCAAGCTCTGTCTCGAAAAGGTCACGTTCATTGACTACAAGGACGAGAAGAGGCTTGCGCGCTTCATTACGGACAGGGGCAAAATAGTCCCGCGCAGAGTGTCAGGCGCCTGCGCGAAGCATCAATCGCAGGTTGCCATTGCGATCAAGAGAGCCCGCGTTATCGCGCTTCTTCCTTTCGCTAGCGAGCATTTCAGGTAGAGTCGCTGGTTAACCTATTTGGCCGAGAGGTTGTCCATGGAGATAATTTTGCTCGAAGACGTCGCAGGCCTCGGAAAGCGCGGGCAGACCGTGAAGGCCGCCGATGGCTATGCCAGGAACTTCCTTTTGCCGAAGGGAAAGGCGGTGCCGGCGGAAGGGGCAGGGGCACGGATTTTCAAGGAGGAGCAGAGGAGGCGTACCGCCCGTGAGCAGAAGTTGAGAAGGGGGGCCGAGAAGCTGGCGACCGAGCTCGCGGATGTCTCTTGCACCATTGCCGTCAAGGCGGGAGAGGACGACAGGTTGTTCGGCGCGGTTACGGCGGCGGACATTGCCGAACTCTTGAAAAAGCAGGGCTACCAGATAGACAAGAGAAAGATCCTCCTCGAGGAACCGCTCAAGACACTCGGTGTCTATACAGTTGGAATCAAGCTCTTTCAGGACGTTGAGGGGCATGTCAAAGTCTGGGTAGTGAGCGAATAGAACGGCCCGAAGATCGGAAAGGAGTATGCGATGAGGAAGAGTGTGTTCCTGCTGGTACTGTGCTTGGTTCTTGCGCCGCTGATATCCGGCACGTCCTTTGGACAAAAGGACGCAAAGCAGAAGAAGAGCAGCAAGACGCAGGAAGATCCTCGCAAGAGAGTCCTCGCCACGGTCGGGGGCGTGCCCATAACGCAGCAGGAGTTCGAGGTCCAGTTCAGGGCCGGCATAGAGCGTATGCAGGAATCCAACAGGCGGTTTTTTGCGAGTCCTCACGGCCGCAGGCAGTTCCTCGAGATGCTTGTCGACACCAAGGTATGGATGCTGGAGGCAGCCAGGGCCGGTTACGACAAGGACGAAGACGTGGAGTTTGCCACGCGCCTCTACAAAGAGCAGGCCATGGTCCGAACGTTCTACGAGAAGGAGATGGTGTCCAAGGCGGCCCCGAGTGAGTCGGAGGCTCTGGAATACTACAACGCCAACGTCAACAGGTTCAGAGAGCCCGATACTGTCTGGGCGAGACAAATAGTCGTGAAGGATTCCGCGGATGCGAAACGACTCATCGACGACCTCAATGCCGGCGGAGATTTCGAGAAACTGGCCAGAGAAAGGTCAATTGACAGGCTGACGGCCGACAAGGGGGGATTTCTGGGCAGGCTCGTCCAGGGCGTGGCCCTTCCTCCTTCCTGCGGCGGTTCTCCGGAATACGCCAGGATGCTTTTCACGCTTGAGCCGGGTGCGCCGAGTGATCCCGTCAACACCGAGAAGGGCTATCACGTAGTTAAACTTGACGACAAGAGACAGGGTCAAGCCCGGCCGTACGAACACGTCAAGAAGCGCATTGTGGACGGCTTCACGAACGAGCGTATCAACGCCGTCAAGAAGG
>JAZDPI010000146.1:0-9851 GCA_043797775.1 Candidatus Eiseniibacteriota bacterium | reverse complement strand
TGGGCGAGCGGTTCACGCTTATCTGCTCGAAAGCTCTGCGGCTGTCCCTTATGGCCGCCGTCAGGACGGCTCGGCTTCCGCTTCTCCTTATGACGTCGCAGATCTTGTGCACCTGCTCCCAGTAGACTCTCTCGACCTCTTCCTTGTTTTCCGCGTAGGGTCTCGTCTCGAGGAGCCACTTGTAGAGCACGTCGATGCTCACGATGCCCAGCCATCCGAGCTCGAGGAACCGTCTGCCGACGATGCCGAGGTCGTCGTAGAAACTCGCCGCCTGGTTCGGTGCGAATATCGGAACGTCCGAATACCCCAGCTCGTCGAGCACTATTCTCTGAAGCGCGTTGTACTGGCCGAAGCGGCAGGGCCCGCCAGAGCCGCCCATGAAGAAGGCATATTTCTCCCTGTCGAAATCGGCCCTTTTGACAATCTTGACCATGTCGCCCGTCGTCACGATGCAGGGGAAACACTCTTTCCCGCTCGTGTATTTCCTTCCCCAGTAAAGGGTTTCCTCATCCGGCTCAGGTAGTACTTCAGCGGGCATGCCGCTCGCCTCGAAGGCGGCCACGAGCCCGTACGCGTGATCCGCCATCCTGGGCACCAGCACGGTGCGGCGGCTGCCCCTGGCGATGTCGACCGTCTTGAAGCCCCACTCGGGCGCGGTTCGCCTGTCCTTGGCAGCCTCCAGGCTGTCGAGGAACGCCTCGCACCTGGTGATGATCCCCGCGTCCGCACTGTGCTCGTCCACTTCGATCTGCAGGAAGGGTTTCGTGCCCATCTTCTCCCTGAAGAACTTGAGAAGGAAGGAGTCGGGACCGCAGCCGAAATTGGTGATATAGACGACCGTGAGACGAGGATCTTTTCCCGTGAGCTCGGCGGCGGACAGGATCTTCTGTCCGTACCTCCAGTACATGTTGGGCCACTGATCGCTGATCTTGACGCTGTCCAGCGGCAGAAAGTCCATCGGGATGGGGAGAATCCCCATGCCTCTGAGCTTGCGCGGCATGTCCAGATTGGCTCCCGGGTCACAGCCGTTGTACGACCTGCTGACTATCACGAACGCCCGCTCGTCGTCCTTCAGAGAGGCCAGTACCTCGCCGCCTCTCTTCCGGCACGCTTCCTGGAACTGCTCCTGCGTCTTCCACGCAACCTTCGCGGCCTTCTTGACGCGGCCGGGCGAAACGCTTAGCGCCTTGCCCACTTCCGTCATGGCCCGGGCGAGGTGGTCTGGTCCCAGCTCCAGCCACATGTGAGGTGTGAGGAGCTTTGCTCCGGCCGCCTCGAAATCGATCGCACTGCGCACCGTGTACGTGAAGCTCTGTACGTACGGACAGACGAAGCTGTCGGTGAACGCGGCGTCGCTCTTGGGCAGGTTGATGATGCTCGGGAGGAAGATGTAATCGACCTTGCCGTCCAGAAGGCTCATCACGTGGCCCAGTGCCACTTTCATGGGGAAGCAGGTCTCGACAACGGAGCTTTCGCACCCCTTGTGAATCACAGTTTTAGTTGTGGGGCTGGAGAGAACGACCTTGCAGCCGAGCTCGGTGAAGAAGGCCTTCCACATCGGGAAGAGGTCGTGAAAGATGAGGCTTCTTGGCATTCCGATTCTCGGAGCGCTTTCCGGAAGGGGGGCCGATTCCTTGTACGTGTTGAGAAGTAGATCCTGTCTCTCTCTGAAGAGGTCGGGCAAATGGTCGCCCTTCGATTCTCTCCTCTCGACGTCGTATTTCTCGCATCTGCTCCCGTAGTAGAGGGGCTTCTCTCCCTCAACCTTCACGCAGTTTATCTCGCATCTGTTGGGGCAGTCCGTGCACTCAAAGGACGTGACCTCGTAGTCCCTGCTGCTGATGTCGAAGCCCTTGAACTTGCTTCCGTCGCCCTTGTCGTTCTCCATCGCCAGAATGGCACATCCGATGGCTCCCGTGACCTCGTGGTGTTCAGGAACCGTGATGGGCTTCTCGGTCACCTTCTCGAACGCTGCGACAACGCCCTTGTTGGCCGCCACGCCGCCCTGGAAAAATATCCTGCCGCCCACCTTCTTCCCGGCCACGACCCTGTTGAGATAGTTGTGAACGATGGAATAGCTGAGGCCGGCGACAAGGCTGTCTCTCGCGCTTCCGTCCTGCTGGTGCCTCACCAGCTCCGTTTCCATGAACACCGTGCAGCGATCGCCGAGCGAGACGGGAGTCTTCGCCCCCAGTGCCAGCTTGCTGAACTCACCCACGATGTTGATGCCCAGTCTCTCCGCCTGCTCCTCGAGAAAACTCCCGGTGCCGGCGGCGCAAACCTTGTTCATCTCGAAATCCACGATGGCGCCGTTCTCGAGGCTGATGTACTTGGAATCCTGACCGCCTATCTCGAAAATGGTGTCGACCGCAGGGTCGATCTCGGTGGCCGCCCTGGCCTGGGCGGTGATCTCGTTCTTGACGAGGTCCGCGCCTATGAAATCGGCAGTCAGGTAGCGGCCTGAGCCGGTCGTGCAGGCTCCCCTGATCTCAACCAGATGGCCGACTTCGTCGCCGGCTATCTTGAGACCCTTTCTCACGGCCTCAATCGGGCGGGAGGCGGTCATGAGGTAGGACTTCGACAAAACCCGCTTCGCCTGGTCCATGACGACAACGTTGGTGCTGATGGAGCCGACGTCGACGCCGAGATAGGCCGGGATCTTGCCGTCTGAAGTGCGGCTCGGCTCACGCTTCTCTCCGAAGGGACGGGTCCTACTGACGTCGGCCGAGGACAGGCTTTCCAGAAACTTCTCTTTCGAAGCACTCGACTGCCCGGCGAGAAACTCCTCAATCCTTCCGAGACCCGGGAAAGCCGTGCCGAGACTTTCATCCAGCGCGTTGTACACGGCGCCTATCGCTCCCATCGACGCGAAGTACTTCGGAATGACGAGAGCATTCTCCTCGAGCTCAAGCACGTGCGCGAACGCGCGGATCATTCCCTGATTCGCGGCCACTCCGCCCTGGAACGAAATGGGCGTGAGGAACTTCCTGGCGGCGCCCACGGTACTCTTGAAGTTCCTGGCCATGGCCAGACAGAGGCCCGCCACTATGTCCTTCGGGGGCGTGCCCTTCTGCTGCAAGTGAATCATGTCGCTCTTGGCGAACACGCTGCATCTGCCCGCGATGCGAGGGGGAGTCTTTGATTCAAGCGCCAGCTTGCTGAACTCTTCTATCGAAAGCCCAAGTCTGTGAGCTTGCTGGTCGAGAAACGAGCCGGTGCCCGCAGCGCATATAGTGTTCATGGCGAAGTCGACCATTTCAGGCAGCTTCGTCTGTGGATTCTCTTTCAAAAACACGAGTTTGGAATCTTCGCCCCCAATCTCGATTACGGTGCGGACTTCGGGATAGAGGTGGCCGGTAGAAGCGATCTGGGCGACTACCTCGTTCACGTAGGTGGCGTCGAGCAGTTCGGAGAGGAGATTTCCTCCCGCTCCGGTGACGGCGACGAGTCTGATCCGAGAAGGGGGGTATTTCTCGAGGACTCGCCTCAGCATCTCGTGTGCGGCCTCCACGGGGTGTCCCTTGTGACGGACGTAATGGTCCTCGAGGATTTGCCTGTCGGCGCCGACGACGGCCAGGTTGATGCTCACGGAGCCGGAGTCAACTCCGAGGCAGACCTCCTTCATCGCAGGGGTCTCGGGCTTCTTAGGCATGTTCTCCTTTGTTTCGCGCCTCTTGGGCATATCTTTCGTCGCTTTGACTTTTGCTACCAGGCGGGGAACGGGCTGGACCACACGCGCAGTTTAACGGGACGACAGGCCCGAGATTCAGCAGACGGGGGACCGTG
Organism: Candidatus Eiseniibacteriota bacterium; assembly: GCA_043797775.1. GTDB lineage: Bacteria > Eisenbacteria > RBG-16-71-46 > JAFGJU01 > JAFGJU01 > JAZDPI01. The sequence goes on along the minus strand of JAZDPI010000146.1, from coordinate 6,065 downwards.
GCCCGTCAGGCGAGCAACCGCTCATCGAACCGTGGAAAACTTAGACGCGAATTCTAGCAGCGAGTGCAGCGGCTGTCAACGGAATTCGAGGGCGATTCTTTTTTGTTGACCCTCACAAGAGCCTGCTCTAACCTGAGCCTGACGCCAGCAAAACTGTTGAAGTCGCGGACCTGTGTGACTTGGACCGGCTTGATAATGATGCCGACGCAAGAATCGATTTCCGGAGCCTGGGAAATCCGGGGGTGCAAATGAAAGTGCGGCTTCCCTTCATGATCGTCTGTCTCTCGTTCGCTTGCGCGCTGCTCCTGTCGCCCTTCCTGGCCGCCTCCGCCTGGTCCGAGTCGGAGGGACGGACGCCGGCAGAGAAACCGGCACCTTCCGGAGTGAAAGCCGCCGCGCCCCCGCCACCGGCTTCGGCCGTGACTGCGTGGTCCGGCTTGAGCCCGCAAGCACTCGTCGCCCGGTTCAGGGCCGTCGCCGCCTATCAGGCCGACTCCATCCCTCACGACTACATCGCCCTCGGTGATTCCAGAGGTTACATGCACGTCTTGAGAAAGAGGGGCGGCGGGTTCTCGCATTCGTGGAGCACGTTCTATCTGGGGTCACCCGTGAGGGAGATCGTTGCGGACGACATTGACCGGGATGGCGTGGTGGATCTTATCCCGATCACGTCCGGCGGCAGGATGTTCATCTTCGACACGAATTCCCGCCGGCTTGTCTGGGAAAACACTGCAAACGATTTCGCGAACGTCAGCGCGATCGTGATCGACCAGCTCGACACCGACGGCGCCAGGGAGCTCGTTCTTTGTGCGGATTCGAAACTGGTGATAATGGACGGCGAGAGACTGCTTCGAGAACACGAGAGTGCCGACAAGTTCACCGCCGACTACATGGTCGTCGGCGACGTCGATGACGACGGCGAGAAGGAAATCGTATTGAATTCAGGATTCGTGATTAATGCGAGAACACTCAGCGTCGAGTGGCAAACTGATTTCTTCGGGGTGAGGCTGACTCTTGTTGATGTTGACGGAGACGGCGTTGCCGAGCTCGTGTCGGAGTCGTCCGGAGGGGCACTGCGCATCTACGATCTCGACGTCAGACAGGAGAAGACCGGTTACTGAGTCTTCGAAAGGAGGCTGGAGATGCCGCTGGAAGAAACGGGGGGTGCCGAGACCACGCTTGTGGTTCTGACGGCCGGTGGATTCATCAAGAGAGTGGACCTGGCGGAGTTCGACGCACAGCGGAGGGGAGGGAAGGGTGTCGTCGGTGCAAAGCCCGGGGAGGAGGACGTGATTCTCCGGGCAGTGCAGAGTTCCGGCGGAGACAGGGTTCTCTGTTTCACCAGCCTGGGGATGTGCCACCGTCTTGAATCGACCGAGATTCCTGTGATGTCTCGCTACGCGCGCGGCAAGAAGGCAGCGAGTCTCCTGGAGCCGGCCGACGGCGAGCACGTTACGTACATGCTTACGTACGAGGGTGAGTTCGGGGATGAGAACCTGGTCCTCATCTCGTCGAAAGGCGTGATAAAGAGAACCGCTCTGTCGAACTTCAAACGGATGAAGGCAGGCGGCACGAAAGCCATGTCCCTGGCGGAAGGCGACGTGATATGTGGAGGGTACGTCTCTGCAACGGCCCAGGACGCCGTCATCGTCACCTCGTCTGCGAAAGTGGTGCGCTGCGAGGAGAGTGACGTCAGAGTCATGGGCAAGACGGCGCAGGGCGTGCGCGGAGTGAAGCTGGCGGAGGGCGACTCCGTAGTCGCAGCCTGTCCCGCGTATTCGGGCACCAACGTGCTGATCGTTACGGAGAGAGGCTTCGGGAAGCTCACGGCACACGAGGAGTTTCGCAAGACCTCCCGGGGTGCCGGCGGTGTCACGGGCTCGAGGCTGGCTGACAAGACCGGGAAAGTCGCCTTTGCGGCCACGGTCGGCGCTCAGGACGTCATCCTGTTCAGCAGGAGCGGGAAGTTCATAAGATTTCCCGCCTCCGACGTGCGCGAAACCGGACGAGCGGCAGTCGGCGTGAGACTGATGAGGATGGAAGAACCCGACGCCGTCGCCGGAGGGGTCGTCGTAACCAGCGGCTAGGCTCGTGCGGCCAAGAAAGTGCGTGTAACAGCAAGCGTTGAGACTGCCGCGTTTTTTCGTTGACGCCCCGGAGCGCGTGGATATACTACGGTTCGCTCGCGCGGTCAAGGCGGGTGTCCGCGTGTCGAAAGGAGGTGTCCATAGAGAGCAAAGCAAAAGCAAAGCTTCAGATTCTCTTGCTCATCTAATTCCTGTTATAAAGCAACGTCAATAGGGACATTTCCACCCATGCTTGTGGAGGAGTACTGGGCCAATGAAGAGGCGCAAGAGATATTTCGAGAGCGAGGATGAGCGTCCGAATCGGAAGAAACAGGCAGTCCGCAACAACGACGAAGACAAGGGCTGGCTGGACGAAGTTGAAGTGGAAGAGGAGTTCGAGGACGAGTTCGACGAGGAGACTGCAGACGAAGAGGACTACGACGAATTCCAGTAACCGTGGCCGGCAGACGCGATCTTGCGCGGCCTGAAGGAGGTTGATCCGAGGCGTCTCATGATGCGTTTTTTCTCCAAGCCCGTAAAACCGATGTGTGTAGAGCCAGGGAGCACCGTCGAGAGACTCGCGGCCCAGCTCTCGGAACTTTCGTTTCAGGCCAGAAACGTGGGGACTGCGATAGACGTCTGGGAGAGAATGCTCGACGATCGTACGATCATTCTGTTCGGTCTGGCAGGCGCCATGGTGCCTGCGGGAATGAGAAGAATCGTTGCGTTCCTTATTCGGAATAGGTTCGTTGATTGTGTGGTTTCGACGGGCGCCAATCTGTTTCACGACTGTCACGAGACGCTCGGATATTCACATTGGCGCGGAAGTCAGCACGCGAACGACCTGGAGCTGAAGGAGAACCAGGTCGACAGAATATACGACACGTTTGCATCCGAGGCCGAATTCAGGGAGACCGACGAGTTCATATGTGAATTCTCCAGGTCCCTGCCCTCGGGCCGGCCTCTGACGACCCGTGAGTTCCTCTACCTGCTGGGCAAGAGGCTGTCGGAAAGGTCGAACGAGGAAGGCATTCTGACTTCGGCCTTCAAGGCAGAGATTCCGATTTACTGCCCTGCGCCCGGAGATTCCTCGATAGGCATCGCCCTGGCCGTGGAGAGAGAACGGGGTGGTGCTGGGGTTGTGTTTGACGTGGTGGGTGACGTCCTCGAAACCGCGCAGGTCGCCTCCTCCGGCACGACAGGCGTAGTGTACGTGGGGGGCGGGACGCCCAAGAACTACATCCAGCAGTCCGAGGTCACGATTTCGATGGTGGGACGCGAGACTCCCGGGCACAAGTACGCAATCCAGTTGATAACCGATCCTCCTCACTGGGGCGGGCTTAGCGGTTGCACGTTCGAGGAGGCGCAGTCCTGGGGCAAGATCGCCTCCCAGGCTCACAAGGTCACCGTTTACTCGGATGCAACGATATCCCTTCCGTTGATTATCACCGCCCTGGCGAGCAAACGGAAGGACAACCTGACCAAACGAGCGCTGCCCCGTTTCGAAATGGGGAGCGCCCTCAAGATCATTTTTTGAGATCGGCTCACCGGAAGGTGGATTCCCCGGAAGGTGGATTCCTATCCCCATGAAGAACAATACTCCAAGGGTCCCTTCTTTTGTCCCCTTTAACTTCGGAGGCCTTGACGAGAAGCACTCCTCTCCCGAGAGCTCGAGCGTCGTGATACTCCCCGTGCCCTACGATTCCACGGCCTCCTACATGGCTGGAAGCAGAAACGGACCGGAAGCGATCATCTCGGCCTCCAGAAACATGGAGTTGTTCGACCAGGAGCTTGGGCATTCTCCCTACGTTGTCGGGATTCATACTCTGCCTTTTCTTGAGCGGGTGGCGGCGAGCCCCGACGAGATGGTGGAGAGCGTGTCCCTGGTCGTGGGCCGGGAGCTCGAGCGGGGCAAGTACGTGGTTCTTCTGGGTGGAGACCACATCTTGACTCTCGGCGCCGTCAGGGCTCTCAAGGGGACGCACAAATCACTAGGCGTTGTGCAGTTCGATGCGCACGCAGACATGAGGGATTCGTACGAGGGCACCGGTATGAGCCACGCCTGCACGGGGCGGCGGCTCGTTGAGGTGACCTCTCTGCTCCAGGCCGGCGTGCGGTCGATTTCGGAAGAGGAACACGCGTTTTGCCGGTCTTCGGGCATCGTCTCTCTTTCTCCCTCCAGGATGACCGATTTTGCCGCCTGCCTCGCGGCCCTGCCGGAGCACGTGTACGTTACTGTGGACGTGGATGCGCTGGATCCTTCGATAATGCCCGCGGTGGGTACTCCCGAGCCCGGTGGCCTTGCCTGGAACCAGATCCTCGATGCTCTGAGGGAGATCGCGCGCTCGAAGAAGGTGGTAGGGTTCGACATTGTCGAGCTGTGTCCGATTCCCGGTCTTGTGGCGCCCGATTTCCTCGTCGCCAAACTCGTCTACAAAATGCTGGGGTACTTCTTTGGCAGGCCTGCCCAGTCAAGGTAGAGTCCGTCCGATCGTCATGATCTGAGGCACCCCGTCTCGTGGGTGTCAATTGCCGAGAAACAGGTGTCAATCTGATGTCCGAACTGCCGCGAGTTCATCTCAAGAAGAACGAGGACCGACGAGTCCGAATCGGCCACCCGTGGGTGTTCAGCAACGAAGTCGAGAGATTCGAGGGGCCGATCGAGGAAGGAGGGCTCGTCGACGTCTACAGCTTCGGCCGGACATTCCTCGCGAGAGGATACATCAACACTCAATCACAGATAATGCTGAGAGTCCTCTCCCGGGAGCCCGAGGAGATAGACGGTAAGTTCTTCCTCAAACGCATCCGCCGGGCGATCCAATACCGGGACGCATTCGCACGGGGACGCGACGCCGTGCGCGTTGTGTTCAGTGAGGCTGATTTCCTGCCGGGCCTCATAGTAGATCGCTATCTGGACTACCTGGTAGTGCAGACGACGACGCTGGGTATGGAGCGGCATCTCGGGACCGTACTCGACTGCCTGGAGGAGCTCTTCAGTCCGACTGCAATAGTCCTGAGGAACGATGCGCACCCGCGCGCTCAGGAAGGCCTCCCCCTTCACAAGGAAGTGGCGCGCGGAACATACGAGAATCCTCTTCTCGTGCGAGACATGTCCATTGTCCTGGTGGCCGATTTGATGAGAGGCCAGAAGACGGGGCTCTTTCTTGACCAGAGCGAAAACCGAGCCGCCCTCTCAGGCATCGTGGACGGCAAGAGGGTGCTGGACAGTTTCTGCTACTTGGGTGCCTGGGGCATCGAGGCGGCCCGGCAGGGTGCGGCCGAGACGGTGCTCGTGGACAGCTCACCCCGCGCCGTCGAAATGGCGAAACGCTGTGCGGCACTGAACGGCGTCCTGGAACGATGCGAATTCGTACAGGAGAATTGCTTCTCGTATCTTTCCAGGCTTCACATGACAGGGGAACGTTTCGACGTCGTCATTGTGGACCCGCCCGGTCTGGTCAAGAGCAAGAGAAGGCTGAGAGCCGGGGTGGAGCTCTATCAACGGATAAACACGGACGCCATGAAGCTCCTGCCTCCGGGGGGCATTCTCATCACGTGTTCCTGTTCGCACAACGTCGACAGGGAGATCTTCCTGGGACTTCTCGCCAGGTCTGCCAGGATCGCGAAAAGGGACGTTCAGATCGTAGAGACCAGATCACAGAGTCGGGATCATCCGATTCTCCTGGCGGGACGAGTGAGCGAGTATCTCAAGTGTGTGACACTACAGGTGTGGTGACGGGCCTATCCAGATGACTTCAAGCCTACCGCGATAACGTCAACGGGGTGTCGTTCCGCACGCCCGATCCGGGCAACGCCGACCCGATTTCGACGGGGTGGACGCGGTTTCGGCCCAACCGTGCGGGGTATCGATGGGGTCGAACGCGGGCTCGCTTGCACCGGGCGCACCTCATTTATGTTGACTTTTGCGGCGGCAGATTCTAGTTTGAGGACAACGTTTTTGACGAAATCAGGAAAGGAGAATGGTATGAGAGCGGTCCT
>JAZDPI010000128.1:0-2412 GCA_043797775.1 Candidatus Eiseniibacteriota bacterium | reverse complement strand
ACCCTCCGGTTAACAGCCGGCCCTTGGCTCTTATCGCCGTTTGACGCAGTCCTTGGGTGAATATACGACTATGAATCAACCATTTTAAGGGCAAGGGCATTCATTTCCGCTTTGACTCTCCGCGACCTCTCCCAGGTCTCCCTTACGAAGCCGTCGTCAGGAGCTTGGGTGTTAGCCTCGGCATAGTCCCGGATTATCTTCTTGCCGCGGATATCGTCCCGTTCCTTCGCCCGCTCTGTGTCGCGGGCGATCCGTTCATGGATATCGGTCAATCGCCTGAGGTTCTCCGCGACCGTCCGCTCTCCGTACCCCTCGGAGTTTATGAGGCCGCGCCGGTACTCCCAGTCCGTATCCCCGGTCACGTCCTCATAAATCGATACGACGCGCGCTCGCTCTCCGCTCTCGACCAGTTCTCCCACGCGTGCGGCGAGCCCCTGAAGCGCAAAGTACTCTATATAGGAATTGTACACATCTATCCCATTCGAACGGCTCTCCTCCATCATGAAGTTCTTGCCGAGGCTCGGTATGTCTTCGTCCGTATAGAGCTCGTTCACTTTTTCGACATTCTTCAACCGATCCCTCGCAATGATCATCTTCTCGACGATATCCCCGCGGAACACATCGAACACGAACTGCGTCCGTCTCGCCTTGTTCCGCTTTTTGTATTTCCCTTCGTTTCTGAGCACCGAATAGAGATTCTCGGACAGGACCCAGGCCGGGAAAATCTCGTTATAGGCCGGCGGAACACCATCGAAAGCCCTGGACGGCTTGTTGATGAGGGAAAATGGGAACTCGACCTTCTGGGGAAGCGTGTCGACGGCGGTCGCTATAAGACCATACGGGGCGCCCGTGAAATCGGACGGGAACTTGACATTGACACCGAGGCCGAAGAAAAAGCCCTCCCCGCACCAGATTTCCTGGTCCGGCGCTTTTGACGTGTGGTTGGATCCGATGTTGGCGCCGTATGCCACGTTCCCCTTCCCCTCCGGCCACAGTGCGGCTATGAGCATTGCCTGGTGGTGGAAGCCGACGAACGGCCCGATGAGCGAGGCCGTCACCTCTCCCTCCGCGATGCCGGTGTTGGGGCCGATGATGCTCTGCGTTACCTTGCCGTGCCGCTCCACGTGCGAGTGCTCGGTGAGCACCGAGTCGTCCACGATCGCCATGGATGTGACATCACAGCCGTACTGCAGGCACGAGTTGCGCACGTACGCGCCGTGGCTGATCCCGGTCCGCTCTTCGGGATTGCTCAGAAGCGTGCAATTCTGCACGTTGGTTGCGCCGTCGATCAAGGCGCACTCGCCCAGGTACACGTCCTCCACTCCGGCCGTGTGGCGGATGACGCCGCCACGCTCAATAACGCCGAAGGGAGCACTGCATGAATCGACGTAGGACTTCACGAACTCCCGGTACGCCTCGAGAAACTCCCTGTCTCCTCTCCGCGTGGCGACGGCCGTCGCTACCGGGATTGTGATCTCGGCGTATGAGAGCACCTCCCTGCCTCCCGTTTCGATGCCGATCGCGATCTCCCTGCCGTTACCGAATGCGCACTGTGGGGATGCCGTCAAAGCCCCCGTGTCGAAAACGACGCAGCTTCCCTTAAGAATATAGCTCGAGAGAACGGAAACCCCGGAAACGAGGCAGCCGTCTCCGATCTCGGAGTTCACGATCGTGCTGTTGTAGATTCCGCCCGGGAGCGACGTCGCCGTCTCCACGAGAAGCTCTTCGCCTCCGAGTACGCCGAGCACGCAATTACCGAGAAAGGTGCTGTTGGCGATGAAGGCCGGCGTGAACCCCTCGGCCGCCAGAACCCTGCCCCAGTCGGGAGAACGGTTGCCGCGGGACTTCAGCGCATCGATCTCCTCTGCCGTCAGGAGTCGAACCCGGTCACCGAACAGGCGGCTTCTCCCCGGAGCCCGTTTGAGTTCTCGCAGGGAAGCGACGAAGCTCGACGTTTCAAGCAGCTCCCCAATAAGAGATTTCAGATACTCGTTCATACCCGCATGATCCTTTGTGCCCGCCCTCCGCATGCGGCCGGTTTCACGGGCTGCCGTCAACGACCTATCTGTTTCCGAATGATATGCTTGTTGTCGCGGATCCAGTTGTAATATTCCTTCCGTTTCAACTTCGACGCCGCTTCTTCATCCAACACCACGATCACATAGCTGTGAAGCTGCAGCGCCGAGGCCGTGATCTGGCTCGTGACAGGGCCCTCGATAAACTCGCGGCACACCTCGGCCTTGCCCTCGCCGCTGGCTATGAGAAGAAGTTTCTTGGCCTCCATGATCGTGCCGATCCCCATGGTGATCGCGAAACGCGGCACATCCTCCTCCCTGTCGAAGAAGCGGGCGTTGTCCTTAATTGTCTGCTCGTACAGCCCCTTCACCCTTGTCCGGCTTGCGAAGGAAGAGC
>JAZDPI010000107.1:0-8031 GCA_043797775.1 Candidatus Eiseniibacteriota bacterium | reverse complement strand
GTCGGAACGCGAGTGCTGTTCTTCAACAAGGAACTTTTCAGGAGAGCGGGGCTTGACCCGGAATCACCCCCCGTCACCTGGGTACAGCTCAGGGAGACTTCCCGTAGGATTCATTCCGTCGCTCGAGGCGTAAGCGGCTTTGGTCTCAACGCCGGTGAACGGTACGTGCTCTTCAAGAAGTTCATGCCTTTCGGCTGGGGAAACGGCGGGCACATCCTCACGGAGGACCTGAAGCACTCTAAATTTTTCTCCAAGGAGAACCTGGAGGCGCTGTCGTTCTATTGTTCCCTCAAGGACTGCTCCCTCGTGGAGGCGCAAGACATGCTGGATCTGGCCTTCAAACAGGGCAATCTGGGGATGATGATTTCCGGAGGGTGGAATCTCAAGAACATTCCCAGGGACGCTCCAGACCTGGATTTCGGTGTCGCGCTCGTGCCGAAACCTGACGTCAATCGCGGCTCTCACGCTTCCTTCGCGGGCGGGGAGATACTTGTTGTCTTCGCGAAGTCGAAGCGCAAGGCGGAGGCGCTCAAACTGGCCAGATTTCTTGTCTCGAGGGAGAATGCGATGTCGATTTGCAGGGAAGCCAAGCACGTTCAACCGGCGTTCGCCGGTGCGGAGAGCGATCCATACTACGATACCAACCCGTTGGAGAGAGTTCTGGTCCTTCAGCTCAAGACTGCAGTGGCGCCTCCTCCGCATCCGAAATGGGGGGAGATAGAGGACGCCATAGGCTCCCTGGTTGAGGAGGCACTTCACGGAAGAAGGTCCCCGGAAGAGGCGCTGAGGGAAGCAGACAGGAGAATCGAAGCGATCGTCTCCGGCGCGGGAGATTAGGCGGCGCGGGAGATTAGGCGGCACAGGATTCCCGAGAGCCGGCCGGGCTTGGACACCTGGCGGAAGCGTGAATCGAATGCAGAGTAGACGCTCCACATTCGTGTTTCTTTCCCCGTGGCTTGTGTCCTTCGGAGTCTTCTGGGTCTTTCCTCTGGTTTTCTCGCTGGTATTGAGTTTTCTCCGGTACGACCCCTTGAGGCCCGATCTCACGAGTTTCGTGGGGTTCTCCAATTTCGCGGCCGCTTTATCCGACCCCGTTTTCTGGATCTCCCTCAAGAACACTCTCGTCTTCGTGATCGGAACGGTGCCCGTCACGACGCTCATTGCCTTCTTTCTGGCGGTTGCGGTCAACCAGAGAATCCCCCTCCGGTCTCTGTACAGGGCAGGGTTCTTCGTGCCCTCCGTGGTGTCCGTCGTCGTCATATCCATCGTGTTCAAGCAGCTCTATGCCCCGGCCGGACTCGCGAACAGGCTGCTCGAATTAGTCGGCTTCGCACCCAGAGCCTGGCTTGGTGATCCCGGGACAGCACTTCCCGCGATAATGATCATGGACGTCTGGTCCAGCTTCGGCTACTACACGATTATCTTCCTGGCGGGCCTTCAGGCGATACCTCTGGAACTGTACGAAGCCGCGCGGATTGACGGGAGCGGCTTCTGGAGGACACTGCGTTGGGTGACGCTGCCCATGTTGCGGCCCGTCACGCTATTCGTGATAGTGATAAACACGATTCGCTCGTTTCAGATATTCATTGAGATATTTGTGATGACGAGGGGTGGCCCACTCAACAGTACCCTGACCTCGGTTTTCTATCTGTACGACAGGGCGTTCTACCGTTTCGAGATGGGATACGCGAGCGCCGTGGGCTATCTGCTCTTCACAGTGATCATGTGTTTCTCTCTGCTTCAGATGAAGTATCTGAGGGTGGGCAAAGGTGCAGGAGAATAGGACGCAGGAGAATGGTGTGACTCGCCCCGAGCTGAGGGTGGCGAGGGAGCGGTGGGGGCGCACGGTGAACCGGGAGGATGGTCGATGACCTCACGCGGCCGGACGATTACGCTGACGATCGTGCTCTTGCTGCTTCTCGTCTCCACGCTCTTTCCGCTCTACTGGATGGTCGTCACTTCTCTACGGGGGGAGGCTTCGGTCGTGAAGAGCACCGTGGAGCTGCTGCCGAGGCGACCGAGTCTCGAGAACTACGTGGACGTCCTCAACAGCGGACCTTTTGGGCGCTATTTTCTGAACAGCGTGCTGGTGAGCGTGGTGGTGGTTCTCGGAAATCTCGTCCTGGCTTCGATGGTCGGGTACGGAATGGCCAGAAGAGAATTCCGCGGAAAGCGGCTCCTTACGGTGGCCATCATTTCGATGCTGATGGTGCCCAGGCAGATCACGATGATCCCGCTTTATCTTCTGATCTCGAAGCTGCATATGATGAACACGTATTTCGCACTCACACTGCCTTTCCTGGTGGATGCGTTCAACGTGTTTTTCATTTCGCAGTACGTCACTTCACTCCCCTTGGAGCTCGAGGAGGCGGCCCGGATTGATGGCGCGGGAGACATGAGGATATTCTTCAGAATCGTTCTCCCTCTTTCAAAGCCGGCCCTTGCAGTCGTGGGCATCAATACGTTTCTTGTGAACTGGAACTCGTTTCTCTATCCACTGATATTGACAAACAGCGAGGGAATGCGTACTCTGCCCGTTGGCCTCGCGCTTTACTCACAGGGCGAGCACAGCGTGGACTGGGGACACCTGACCGCCGGATCCGGCATCTGTGCCTTTCCGATAATCATCGTCTTCCTCCTGTTCCAGAGGCACATCATCGAAGGCATAACTGCGGGCTCCGGGAAGTGAAACCGCGCGCGTTCCCCGGCAGTCGCCGCGTCGCAAGAGGGGAGACGGACTCCGTCCCGGGGCGTGCAACGAGTCCCCCGAGGAGCGTAACAGAAGTTCGATGAACGAGCTCCAGAGAATCCTGAAGAAGAAAACCAAGCGGGTTATCGGACTCATGTCAGGCACGTCGCTCGACGGAATCAGCGCCGCGCTCGTCCAGGTGACCGGTTGCGGCCTCGAGACTCGGGTTCTCCTTCTTGAGCACGCGGTGTTTCCCTACGAGAGAGAGGTGAAGGCCGCGCTCTTCAAGGTTTCGTCGACGACAAGCGGCACGGTGGACCTCATCAGCGAAATGAATTTCGTCATCGGGGAGCTCTTTGCCGACGCAGCTCGCAAGGTGGCTCAGCAGGGAGGCCTCGAGATTTCTGACGTGGACCTGATCGGTTCGCACGGGCAGACCGTGTATCACTGTCCCCTCGGCGGGAGGACGCTGTGGGGAGCGCCGTCCACGCTTCAGATAGGTGAGCCCTGTGTGATAGCGGAAAGGACGGGCATCACGACCGTGGCCGATTTCAGGACGAGAGACATAGCGGCAGGGGGACTCGGAGCTCCCCTGGTCCCTTACGTCGATTTCATCCTGTTGAGGTCAAATGACAAATCAAGGGCCGTCTTGAACATAGGTGGAATAGCCAACGTCACGATACTCCCCAGAGGATGTGCCGTTGGAGACCTCTTCGCCTTTGACACCGGTCCGGGCAACATGCTGATCGACGCGGTCGTTCGAGAAGCGACGCAGGGGAGTGAGGAGTTTGACAGAGATGGGAGGATGGCCGCCGCGGGCACCCCGAACCTGGCGCTTGTCCGTGAGCTCCTTTCGCACGAATACTTCAACACCGAGCCTCCGAAGTCGACCGGTCGGGAGCTGTTCGGAAATCGTTTCCTCATGCTTCTTTCCGAGAGAGCGGTGTTGCTCGGTCTAACCGCGAACGACCTGGTTGCGACTGCAACCGAGCTCACGGCGCGCTCGGTCCGTGATGCGTGCGATAAGTTCGTGTTTCCCAAAGTCAGGATAGACGAGTTCATCATAAGCGGTGGGGGAAGCAGGAATCAGACCCTGGTTCGAAAGCTGAGAGACAGTCTGGCTCCCGTCCCGGTGATGCTGTCCGACGATTTCGGAGTGAGCAGCTCGGCAAAGGAGGCGATCGCGTTCGCCGTCCTGGCAAACGAGACGGTTTGCGGGAGCTGTGCAAACGTGCCCGGGGCGACGGGTGCGAGACGAAGGGTAATACTGGGGAAACTGGTTCCGGCCTCGAGGGGCGACTAGAGGGCAAGTGCCGGTCCGCCGGAGCGACACCGGGGCGGTGGCGTCAAGCGGGCCGTGGGTGTGACGCCGACAAAACGGAGCGACACGACATGCGATTCGGACTTCTGGTTCGTTTGCTTGGCCTTGCGGTGCTTCTGGTCTTGCCCGGCTGCGCAGCGGTGAAGCCGCCGATCGAAGCTCGTCGCGAGATTCCGAGAATCAGAGTGGGGCTGGAAGTGGGCGCGGAGGCGGTGACGGTCTCGGGGACCGGCATGTTGCAGATAGCTATCAAGGACAGCCCGCGCAAGCCGAAGATGTGCGGTCCCGGAGAAAAGTGGACGTTCATCGCGAGCTCGAGTCCTGAGCTGGGCAACGGGCTGGAAGTGATCGACCCTGACGGACTCTCGAGAGGCGTGATGGATGCGGTCTTTGTCGTGGCGGTCGTCGAGGCCGAGAGCTTTCTCACACTGGGAGGCCGGCGTTACAGAGGGAGCTTCGAGGTCTTTCGCGACTCGTCGGGAAAGCTCACCCTCGTCAATGTCCTGAACGTCGAATCCTACCTGCGGGGCGTCGTGCCTAACGAAATAGGAAGCTCTTCGCCGGAGACAATGGAGGCAGTCAAGGCACAGGCCGTGGCCGCCCGCACCTACACCTTCTTCTTCGCAGGGCGCTACGCGACTAAGGGATTCGATGCGCTGCCCACGGTGCAGGATCAGGTCTACACAGGTGTCGACGGCGAAAGACCGTTGAGCGACAGAGCCATCGCCGAGACGTACGGCGTCGTCCTGACTTACAGGGGCAAGCCGATTCGCACGAACTATTTCTCCACGTGCGGAGGCGCGACTGCCGCCATCGAGGAGGTCTGGCCGTTCGACCCCCTGCCTTACCTGAAGTCCGTCTCCGACAGGAGGGGTCTTAGAGGAGAGGGGTACTGCAGTGAGTCGTCCAACTACAGATGGACGGAGGTGTGGACGGTCGAGCAGTTTGAGGCAATCTTCAGAAAGTACTATTCGACCCAGTATGCCACTGCCGTCCAGCCCAGAGTTGGCGAGAGAATCGTGAACGTCAAGATAGCAGAAAGAAGCGGCTCGGGCAGAGTGAGGAAATTGGAAATCGTTACGACGGACAACGTCTACAGGCTCACGGGCGACGCGATAAGACTCGTCATCCGAAGACCGAATCCCGAAGGAGCAATACTGAGAAGCACCCTTTTTGACGTCGATGTCCAGCGCGAAGGCGGTTACGCAAGAACGATCATCTTCAGCGGCGGAGGAAACGGGCACGGTGTCGGCATGTGCCAGATGGGGGCAATCGGAATGGCGAGACGCGGAAAACGCGTCCACGAAATCCTGACGTATTACTACAGGGGCGTGAAACTGTCCCGCGCATACTGAGGGGAAATATGACTCTGCCTGACGTCGACAGCCTCGTCTCATCAATGAGCCTCGAAGAGAAGGTGGGGCAGCTTCTGATCGTAGGCATCGAGGGGCATAAGCTCTCCGACGCGACGTCCGAGTTCCTATCCCAGGGTCAATTCTCGGGCGTCATTCTCTTCAGAAGGAACATCGTCACCGTCGACGACGGAAGAAAACTCCTGCGGGGCCTCAAGGCCCTGTTCCCCAAGGAGCGACGGCCCATCCTTGCCGTGGACGAAGAGGGTGGGAGGATCACACAGATAGGACATCTTCTCGCCGCGGCCCCCTCCGCCGCAAAGATAGGTGAAGCCAGACATCAGAGGTCGGCCTTCTTCTATGCAAAGGACACGGCACAGAAGCTCCGGTGGTTCGGCTTCAACACGGTCTTCGCGCCCGTGCTCGACGTGAACGACGAGCCGCGCAATCCCGTCATAGGAGACCGTTCCTACGGTGCCGACGTCGGTGTGGTGGAAGCGCTGGGGGCGGCCGCCGTGCTTGGCTTCAAGGAGGGCGGCGTTGCGCCCACCGGCAAACACTTCCCCGGACACGGCTCTTCCACGGTGGACTCGCACAAGGCACTCCCCGTGATAAGGCACGCCGCAGAACGCTGGTACACGTTCGAGTTTGTTCCCTTCAGGGCGGCCATCGAATCGAACGTTCCGTTGATCATGACGGGCCACATCGCCTGCCCCGCGCTCACGGCCAAGGAAGACTTGCCCGCAACCTTCTCCCCGCGGGTAGTGCGTGAGATTCTCAGAGACGAGTTCAAATTCGACGGGATTGTCATCACCGATGCTCTCGAGATGAACGCGGCCGCGACGTACATGGCCGGCGGCCACGGCCCTGAAGAGGCACTCAAGGCCGGATGCGATTTGCTCCTCTTCGCGCACGGCGGGAAGCCGGCTCTCGAGGCTAAGACAAGAATAGTCGAGGCGGTCCGGAGAAAGCGCCTGTCGGAGAAAGACGTCGAGGAGTCGCTGCGGCGGGTGCTCACGTTCAGAATGGGGCTTCCGCGGGTCTGACGCAGCGTGGTGCCGCGATCCATCGCACTGCCGCGACTTGGGGCCGCACCGCGTCCGTCGAACCCACACGCCGCGGCTTGACGTATGTTTCTCCACGGGTTAGACTCCAGGTCTGTTCGCATATCTCTCGAGCCTTCGGACACCAATCAGGAGGTCAGGATGAACCGTCAACGCGCGCGGAAGTGCAGCGGTCCCGGGCTTGTTCTCTGCTTGTCGATTCTGAGCCTCTCTCTTCTTTGTGTTCTTTCCTGTGGAAAGAACACCGACGAAATCCGCATAGGTGAATTCGGCTCGCTCACGGGTACGACGGCCACATTCGGCATCTCCACCAAGAACGCCATCGATCTCGCCATAGAAGAGGCAAACGCTGAAGGCGGTGTGAACGGGAAACTCCTCAAGGTGATTGTCGAGGACGATCAGGGCAGGCCCGAGGAAGCCGCTACTGCAGTAAGAAAGCTCGTGGAGCACGACAGAGTCATAGCGGTGCTGGGCGAGGTGGCAAGCTCCAGGAGCCTTGCCGGTGCCCCGATATGTCAGAACGCAGGTGTACCGATGATTTCCCCGTCGTCAACCAATCCCAAGGTCACCGAGGTCGGGGACTTCATTTTCAGGGTCTGCTTCATCGACCCCTTCCAGGGTGAAGTCGCGGCGAGGTTTGCGTACGATTCGCTCGGTGCGCGTAAGGCGGCAATCCTGAGAGATATAAAGAACGATTACAGCGTGGGCCTCGCCGATTTCTTTGAGGAAAAGTTCGTCTCGCTGGGAGGGAAGATCGTGGGAGACGAATCCTACAGCGAAGGCGACATCGATTTCAAGGCACAGCTCACCGCGTTGAGAGGCAAAGCGCCCCAGGTTGTGTTCGTACCCGGTTACTACACCGAGGTCGGTCTCATCGCCAGGCAGGCTCGGGAGCTCGGGATCAACCTGCCGCTTCTGGGAGGGGACGGTTGGGTTTCCGATCGACTCATAGAGATCGGTGGCAGCGCGCTCGAAGGCTGTTATTTTGTGAATCCCTACTGGGAAGACGATCCTGATCCCACCGTGCAGAATTTCGTCTCGGCCTACAAGAAGCAATTCGGTACCAAACCCGACGGAATGGCCGCACTCGGCTACGATGCCGGCCGGTTCCTTGTCGCGGGCCTCAAGAAGCTCGCCGCAGAAGACCCGGACGCCTTTGCAACGCTGGTCGGACTCCCGACCGCGCAGACGGCGGCTCCCAGGAAGGAGGCTCTGAGGAGACTGAGGGGGATTCTGGCGGCGACGCGGGACTTTCCCGGGGTGACCGGCAGCATCACAATAAACGATAAGCGAAACGCTGTGAAGCCCGCGTTTTTCCTCACGATAGCGGACGGAAGATACAAGTTCGTCGGAAAAGTGCTCCCGTAAGAGCCTTCGAAATCTTCAGAGGAGTCCTTGGAGGAGTTTCTTCAGCAGCTCGTAAACGGCATCACCTGGGGAAGCATCTACGCCCTCATAGCCCTCGGCTACACGATGGTCTATGGGATCCTGCGACTGATTAACTTCGCCCACGGCGACGTTTACATGGTAGGGGCCTTCTCGGCCTTCTACGCTGCTCGCCTTTTCGGGGCGCCGGGTGCCGTGCCGCTCTACGGTGCGGTGGTG
>JAZDPI010000096.1:0-4006 GCA_043797775.1 Candidatus Eiseniibacteriota bacterium | reverse complement strand
CCGAGGAACTTGTCGAAGCCGCGAATCTCCTGCGCGGATACAACCTCGTCTGTCTGGCCGCGGCCGGTTCCGGCCACGCCGGCGGCACGCTCTCCGTCATGGATCTGGCGGCCGCCCTGTACCTCAACGTTGCGAGGCACGACCCCAAGAACGTTTCGTGGAAGGACAGAGACCGCATAATCTGGTCCACGGGCCACAAGGCGCCCTCTCTCTATCTCTGCCTGGGCATGAGCGGGTACTTCGACATAGAAGACGTCGTTACGCTACGCAAGCTGTACAGCCGCTTCCAGGGACATCCGCACTGGCTCAAGTGCACGGGTGTGGAGGCCTCGACGGGCTCGCTCGGTCAGGGACTCAGCATCTCCAACGGCATAGCCCTGGCCGGCAAGCTGGACAAGAAAGACTACAGGGTTTTCTGCTTCATGGGTGACGGGGAACAGCAGGAAGGTCAGATATGGGAAGCCGCAATGGAGGCCGGTCACTACAAGCTCGACAACCTCTGCGGCATAGTGGACAAGAACAGGCTCCAGATCGACGGTTGGGTCGAGGACGTTATGAACATCGACCCGCTTCGTGAGAAATACCTAAGCTTCAACTGGAACGTCATAGAGATCGACGGCCACAATATGAACGAGATTCTCTCGGCGTTCGAACAGGCCGAGATGACTAAAGGGAAGCCCACTGTCATCCTTGCTCACACAGTGAAGGGCAGGGGAGTGGACTTCATGGAGAACGTGGCGGGATGGCACGGCAAGTCTCCGAGCTACGAAGAGATGACAAAGGGGCTCAAGCAGCTCGGGCTTCTGGAGAAGCTCTCCGTCGAGAAGCTCTTTGAGAAAGCGCGACGCTATCAGGCCAAGGCCGACAAGATACTCGATGCCAAGATGCCCAAGTTCTCGCAGGACTACTTCTGGAACGCCGGGCCTAGGATGAAGGCGGACATGGCTCCGACACGCAAGGGGTTCGGCTGCACGCTGGATAGCTGTGGAATGGACGAGCGCGTGGTTTGCCTGGGTGCCGACATCTCGGGCTCCATCACGATAAGCGACTTCTACGCCAATCATCCCGAGAGAAAGAACAGGTTTCTGAGCATGGGAATTGCCGAGCAGAGTGCGACCGGCGTTGCAGCAGGGTTGGCCAAGGAAGGCAAGCTTCCCGTTTTCGGAACGTACGGCGTCTTTGCATCGGGCAGGAACCTGGATCAGCTCAGGACCACCGTGTGCTACGGCAACTTCAACGTGTTTATCGCGGGAGCGCACGGCGGAGTGTCGGTCGGGCCGGACGGCGCCACGCACCAGGCGCTGGAGGAGCTCTTCCAGATGTGCGGCCTGCCGGGGATGACGGTCGAGGTCCCCTGCGACTACATCGAGACCAACAAGGCCGGCGATTATCTACTGTTTGAGCTCAACGGACCCAAGTACCTGAGGTTCGCGAGAGAGGCCACACCGATCGTCACGACCGAGAAGACGCCTTACAAGTTCGGGGAGGCAAACGTCATCCGCTACAGGCGAGAAACGGACAAGTTCGTGGACGCCTTCGAGACGGTCCTTTCCTCACAATACAAGAACGAAAACGAAGACCTGACCATCATCGCCTGCGGCCCGGAAGTGCCGGAGGCGATGAGAGCGGCGTACATCTTGAAGACGGAGTACGGTCTCGAAACGCGAATAGTCAACATGCACACGGTGAAACCGCTCGACCGTCGTGCGATTGTGCGGGCGGCCCTGGAGACGGGCCTTGTCGTTAGCGCCGAAGAGCATCAGGTGGGCGGGCTCGGAAACCTTGTGGCCGCAGCCATCGCGCAGGCGAAGGAGCTGTATGGAAAGCCCGTTCTGCTCGGCATGATCGGCGTGCTGGACAGGTTCGGTGAATCAGGCGCACCTTGGGAACTCATAAAGGAGTTCGAGGTGAGCGCGGAGCACGTCGCCGCGAAGGCCAAGGAGCTCTACGACACGGCCGTGAAGAAGGGGCTCAAGGGGGCGGGGAAGAAGAGTGCGGCGGCGAAGCCGAAGGCGGGTAGAGCGGCCAAGAGCGCCGGGGGCGCGAAGGCTGCGAAGGGAGCCGGGGCCGGCAAGGCTGCCAGGAGCGGTGGGCCGAGGGGCCGGGGACTCAAGAAGACGCGCGCGAAGGTGGCCGGACGAGCCGGGACAGCCGGACGGGCAGGAAGTGCCAGGCGGGCTGGGGGTGCTGCTGGGCGGGTTGGAGGAGTCAGAAGAGCCGGGAGAGCCAGAAGAGGCAGGTAGCCTCCACCGACGGCACAGGAGATTGAGAAAAACTCGGGGCCAGGGGATCCCGTGACACGATTCGACACGGTCTTGCCTGGCCCTTTCTTTGCGATTCTGACTGCGAGACCAATGTCAGTCCGCTTTCTAGCGCGCTTTCGAGTGTGGTTTCGAGTGTGGTTTCGAGTTTGCCTTTGAGTTGGACTTCGAATCGGACTTTGCGGTCTCTCCGAATTCCTTCATCTTCTCGCTCATCTGTGCGAGCTTCTCTTCCACGGAGTAGTTGACCGTGCCCTGGGGAAACTTGCCCCTCGGGCCCCGCTCGCCGGCGGGCATGCCGGTCAGAATCTCGAGACCATCCTCTACACGTGTGATTGCGTACACGTGGAACTTCCCTTCCTCCACGGCCCTGACGACGTCGCGCCTCAGCATCAAGTCCTCCAGGTTTCGCTTCGGAATCACGACGCCCTGGCTTCCCGTGAGACCCTTTGCCCTGCAGACGTCGAAAAAGCCTTCGATCTTCTCGTTGACCCCGCCGATAGGCTGGATCTCACCCATCTGGTTTATGGAGCCGGTCACGGCTATGTCCTGCCTGAGCGGAATTTCGGAAAGGCTCGAGAGAAACGCGAAGAGCTCGGCCGCGGATGCGCTGTCACCCTCGACTCCCGCGTAGGACTGCTCGAAGCAAAGGCTTGCGCTCAGCGTGAGAGGCCTGTCCTTGGCGTACGTGGCCCGTATGTAACCGGAGAGGATGAACACGCCCTTGTCGTGCGTTTTCCCGCTTAAGTTCGCCTCGCGTTCTATGTTTATGATGCCGGCCCGCCCCATCGAAGTCTGAGACGTGATCTTGGAAGGTCTCGCGAACGCGTGGTCACCCAGGTCGTAGATCGAAAGCCCGTTCAATTGGCCGACTTTCGCACCTTCGATGTCTACCATCAGGACACCGCGCTCTATCAACTCCTGTATCTTCTCTTCGATGAGCCTGACCCGGTAGATCTTTTCTTCTATCGCTTTCTCCACGTGCGCCGAGCTGACGAGCTCTGCGCTCTCCTTCGAGGCCCAGTAGCATGCCTCTCTCACTATGTCCGAGATTTGGATGAAGCGCGTCGTAAGCTTCTCCCGATTGCCGGCCAGCCTGGCACCGTACTCCGCCACCGCTGCCGTACCGGTTCTGTCGAAGTGAGGGAGACCTTCGTCCTCGCACACCTTGGCCACGAAGCACGCGTAGTCGTAGATGCTCTCGTCGCTGCGCCTCACGACGGTGTCGAAATCGGCCTTCACCTTGAAAATCTTCTTGAAGTCTTCGTCGTACGTGTAGAGAAGGTTATAGAGGTAGGAGTCTCCTATCATCACTACTTTGAGGTCATAATCCACGGGCTCGGGCTTGAGGGACGTGCCTGCGAAGAGATAGAAGGGGTCGTATGGCTGAATCTCGATTATCCTGTTTCGTATGGTCCGCTTCAAGGCCTGCCAGACGCCGGGCTCGATGAGCACGTCGAGCGCGTTCAAGACGAGGTAGCCTCCGTTCGCGCGGAGAAGCGAACCCGCCTTCACGCGGGTGAAATCGCTTCGCCACTCCCCAAATCTCCCGACGACCCTCTCGATTGAGCCGAAGAGATTCCTGTACGTCGGTGTGGTCTCGATGACGACGGGTCGCCCTTTCATGCCGGAGTTGTCCACGACCACGTTGACGTCGTACTCCAGGAAGTCGTCCGTCCTCGGCTGGAACGGCATGAAGGGCATGAGCATCTGGGGCTGCTCCGGCTTGGGCTTGAACCTGTCGA
>JAZDPI010000091.1:0-24231 GCA_043797775.1 Candidatus Eiseniibacteriota bacterium | reverse complement strand
ATATGCTCCTGTTCTGTCTGCAAATGTCTGCAGAATGTTCTCCCGGCGCGGCCTGTGCGTCATCAGGACCCTTTAGCTGATGCCGGGAGGTCCCTCTGCTACTACCACCTGCGGACTGCACCCACAAGGAACCTACGGAGGTTGGCTATTTTGTGGCGTCCTTGTGCACCGTATGTTGACTCGCTGGCCAGAGTATAGTAGGGTCCAAATGGGTGCAGCCGCCAATCTTCCGGGCGATTCTCCCTGTGCCTGAGGGACCATCCCGACATGGTTGTACCCGGGGCCCGAAACGCCGGGCCCTAAGACTTATGTTAGTTTGCCAGCTCCCTCCTGTAGCCTTCCGGCGTAAGACCTGTGTGCCTCACAAATGCCCTGAAGAAGCTGGATTCACAATTGAACCCGACTTCGCGGAAAATCTGCTTCACAAGCAAGCTCCTCTGGCGGAGAAGCTCCTTGGCCCTGTCCACCCTGCACATCGTAATGAAATCCCACAGCGTGTGGCCCGTGTACTTGGTGAATTGCCGCGAGAGGTGCTCGCGCGTAACCCCCAGATGGCCGCTCACGTCGGTGGATCCCCTTATTGTTATGAGGTTCTCCTCTATGTAGTTGATCGCTCCCGCAACAAGGGTGTTGCCCCGCATGCCGGTCGGGGGCTCCCTCTGGTCCTCCCGCGTGGGTCCAAGCTCGAGATGCAAGACCTCCGCCAGCTTCCAGATGTCCTTCGGCTTCTTGAAGAATCCCCGGACGCCCAGGCCCGCGATCCGATCTCGCTCCGCCGACGTCTCCTCGGCGGGGGTAAACATAAAGACCGGCAAGTCCGGCTTCTCCGCTTCCAGTGCCTGGGTAACTCTCGCCTCGTCGACACCGGAAAGCCTGAACCCCAACACCAGCGCGTCCAGCCGCGCGCCGGAGTGGAGAACGGAGAGGAAGTCGTCCACGTCCTCCGCAATCAGAAGATAGAACTCCTTGCCCAAGAGCCTACCAAGAGCACGCACGCTGGCGGGCTCGTGCCCGACGAGACAGACGCGCCTCAGGCCTGCTCTAATCCTTTGCGGGGGCCTCTCCAAGACGACACTGGAAGCTGGTCTCGCTCTCATGCCGCACCTCCGGGGCTACGGGTGTGGAACGGCCGTGCCTGTGCAGTCGGAAGGGGGATGGAGAGCCGCAAGTGACCTCGTTCATGTGCCCAACCCCTTTTCAGACGTACCCGAGCTGCCGACTTCTCGTTTTGTGAGTTGTCAACTCGCTGATGTCTGAGTCACATAGCTGTTTGTATACCTGCTGGCTGCATTAGAAGCCAATGGCGATTTTCGTACAAGCGCAAACTGGCGACGGATTGTGATAAGAGGTTGCATATAGTGACCGGCAGGTTTCAAATTGTGACCAATCCGACACGAAGAGACCCCGCAACCCGGTCGGGCCGACGGGAAATAGTGAGTCACACACCTCGCGAGCGGCAGGAGGAATCACAAGACATAACTCCGGCCGGAACGAAAGGGGTGTGCCGTCACAATCGGCCACGAGTTACAGATTGACAGTCCCGGGGAGGCGTTGATATTGGACGCTGGAAAGGGGAACGTGAAGAGTGCGGAGGACGCAAGGCCGAGAGCGGCCGGTGGGCATGCCGTGGGCGGTGGTGATTCGAGAGCTTGTCGGAAGGGCAGGCTCGGCGGTTAAGGTGAGGGAGGAAACGAGATGCAGGGCCGGGTTGCCGCGAGGATAGAGGAGGCGTTCTTTACGCCGGCGACGGTCGTCGTGGGTTCGGCGATAGTCGGGCTCTTTGTCTGGGGCGTGCTCTTTGTCCCAAGGTTGCCGGTGTTTCTTGCTCTGGCGGGGCCCGGGGCCGTCCTGCTGACGCTGCTTTGCGCCTTCAGGCCGGCTCTGGGCGTGTACGTTCTCGCTGCCTGCTCCGCCATCGGTGCGTTGGTTTTCGCCGACCTTCCTGACGTGCCGCCGATCTATCCCGTCCAACTCTGCCTGTTTGCACTCCTCGTCGCCGCTGTTGCAAGAAGACTGTCGATCGGTGAGGAGGTTCGCTTGCCGCGCGGCCTGCTCGTACCGATGTCTGCGTTCCTTGTATGGGGAGCGATCTGCCTGCTCGTGAATACGATGCAGGAGGGGCCGAGTGAGTTCGCGCTCAAGATTCGCTTGAACGGCTTCATGATCATCTTCCTCGCGATGGCGTCCTTCTACGTTGCGGCGAGGTACGTTCGGAGCCGCGCGGCTGCCGCGGGGTTCGTCGCCGCGGTTTTCCTGTCCGTTGTTCCTGTTGCTGGAATCCAGCTCCACCACTTCTGGCAAGCGGGCTTCCAGTTCGGGTACGACACTCGTACGTTCTCTTCGATAGGAGGCAACTTCCTGGGCGCGTACTACGTCGTGATAGCCACTCTTGCGTTCTCGCTCATGTTGACTGCCGAAAGGATGCTGTTGAGGCTCCTCTTCCTCGGCCTGCTCGGATTCGCCGTGCTCTGTCTGGCAGTGACCTTTGCACGCGCCTCTCTGGTTTGTGCTGCCGCCGCGATCTGGACCGTGGTCATTGTTGAGAAGAGGAGACTCATCCTTCCACTGCTTATCGGAACCGTCATCGCAGTTCTCAGTCCCGCCTTCTTCAGGTGGACAACGGAAACGTTTGCCCTCTTCGACATCTGGAAGCAATCGGGCACGTGGGACAGGATACCCATTGCGATGGACGCCGTGAAGATATGGCTGGAGCATCCTTTGTTCGGGATCGGATTCGGCCCATACGGCAGGTTCAGCGAGGTGTTCGTGTGGTACGCCCACTTCGGTTCCTGGGGATACGTGAACTCTGCCCACAACGATTTTCTGCAAGTGCTGGCGGATGTTGGTCTGCTGGGACTGGCCCTTTACGTGTGGATGCTCGTTGCGATGGGGCGGGAAGCTCGCAAGGCGCTGGCTGGGACTGCAGACTGGTTCAGGAGGGCTCTTGCGGTGTCTTTTGCCGGGGTTCTCGTCGCCGTCATCGCCGGGAATTTCGCTTCGGAGCTTGTGCTCGGTACTGCCAACAACGGGGACTATCTCAACCTGTCCGCCAGGATCTACTACTGGATGTTTCTCGGCGTGATCGTAGCGATGAACACCCTCCCGTCGAGACAGTGGAGGAGGCCTCAGGCATAGCGTCACGAGCCGGCTCCCCGATCGGCCTCACGCGGCCCGCACGCCAGGGGCCGTCGCCCCCCCGGTTACCTTCCGTCACGCCGGCGGAAGATCGTTGCCCCGTTCTCTCGTTTCCTCCGGTCGCCCGCGGGAGATCGTTCCTCGTCCCCATCACGTCTCCCCCTGTCGTCTGAGCCGGAGAGCGATACCCCTCAAGTGCTGGTGCCGGACGGAGGTTGACACCACGCGAGCAGACACTTAACATATGGAACGATGTGAGATATCGTCCGCCGGTTCAAACTTCCGGCCTCTGCCCGGTGTATGCACCATGTGTCGACTCTTTGGTCTGGTGGAGGGACAAGTGATACCTGGACTTCTAAACGGCTACCGCCCCTTGCTGTCAAGAAACCGCCGCTCGCCACGCGAGAACCTTGTTACCCCGCTTCTATGCATTGCGTTGGCACTGGCGAGCTTACCCACGCTGCTTCTCTCTCACTCCCCGGCGTATGCCGGAGAGCCTGAGCCGATCTCCGTTGTGGACGTGGTGATATTCGACGACTCCAGAGAGCAATTCTGGCAGCCCTTTGACCCGGGGTTCTTCGGCTACTCGGAGCTGGGGATTGCGCTTCGCGAAGCGGGATTCCTGGTTACTGAATCCAACTTCCCCTTGAACCACACTCTGCCTACGGTCAACCCTCGCGGGAGCGTGCTGGTTCTGGGGCCGGCTTCACATCAACGGTATGACCCGAAAGAAATCTCGGCCGTTGAGGAATACGTCAACAAGGGTGGGGGTCTCTTGATTCTGGCCGAGCCGGACGTGTTCGGGAGCGAGAATTTTCAAAATGCCCTGGCTTCCAAGTTTGGAATGCGCTTCCTGAACGGAGAGGTCCTGGACACCGTGAACTCCCAGAGGTGGACCGCAGGACGGTGGATCTTCGGCACGTCGCCGTTTTTCGGCATCGACCGCGTCGCCCTTCCGGTACCGCTTCCCATGATCGTGGCCGGCTCGGCCTTTCCGATACTGACCGGGATGGACACATTGATTCCGAACAAAGCGACTCTTGGAGCCGCCGTCGAACGTGGCCAAGGCAGGGTGGTCTGCATCGGAGACAGCCAGCTTTTCATAAACGGTGGCAACGAGGACATCGGGATAGACTGCGGTAACAACAGAGCCTTTGCCATGGCCGTGTTCCGCTGGCTCGCCCGGCACAAGACGCCGCGATCTGTGACGATAGCGCCCGAGTACACGGTCCTGACCGGCAGCACGATCAATCTCACCGTCAGGGTTGACAAGACGACGGACCTCGTGGCCCACGTTGACGGCGGGCAAATCGACCCCGACACCGTGCTTGGAGCCAGCGGAGAGCTCATCTTCAGGATTACCGTTGAGAAAGACGGCTACGTGGAGTTTGTCGCAGGCGATGGAACAAGAAAAACGGTAGTCTTCTTCAGTCCGCCGAGCGGCGGCATGGGGGCAAAGCTCCTTTTTGACACGCGCGGGTTCGCTCCCGAAATGGCGGATCCTCTAAACGGCCTGATGGGATTGGCGTCCGTGCTGAGGGACAAGGGGTTCTGGGTATGGGCGGTTGAGGACGGGCTCGTCCACCTGAAGGGACTTCACGCAATCATCGTTGTCAATCCCCTGAGATCGGGCATGAATCTCTACGTAGGTGACGTGCATGACCCAAGACAGAGGTGGGCGATCATAGGAGAGCCTTACACCACGGTCGCTGTTCACAATTCTGTAGGTGAATGGCTCAGGGAGCGCGGCTTCCGAGATAGAGAAATCCCCGTGGACAGCCTGGCCAGGCAATTCGAGATGAGCTTCCTTCCGTACCAGATTTTTGAGGACGACGATTCCAGAACGCTGGGCCGGCACCCGACCTTTCCGATCCTCAGCTTCGGCGTTGAGGATTGTAATGCCTTCAGGTGCGGGATCGTCCAGGCAAATGACGGAATGCCGGTGATACAGGGCTCCGAGTCCGCCTGGGGGCTCGAGGGAGGACTGGGGCTGCGCTCCGAAGGCACGAAAATCAAGGCCGGGCAATTCGACTACAAGAACCGTCCGGCGGCGGCAATTGTGGGCTACAAAGTCGTCGCCATCGCAGACCTTCACATACTTTCCGGCCAACATCTGATGGAAAGGGGGAACTGGGCCTTCGCTCTGGAACTTATGGACTGGCTGGCGGGGGTCGAGTTCAAGGTACCCTAGGACGGTGTGTGCGGCCGAAACGGAATGCCGTGCTTCTTCATTCTGTAGAGAAGTACGTGCCTCGGAATCCCGAGAACCCTTGCGGCAAGGGACTTGTTCCAGGCGCTCTTCGCCAGTGCCCGGAGAATAAGCTTCTTCTCGAACTCCGGCAGTGACTGCTCCGCCGTCGTGTCGGGAGTCCATCCGGGTGCAGCGGCCCCGAAAAGCTCCGGCGGCAAGTCCTCCACTTCCAGCCGAGACGAGCTTCTGAGTACCATCATTCTTTCCACGACATTCTCGAGCTCGCGAACGTTGCCGGGCCAACCGTGCTCCGAGAGTCTCTTCACAAGTTCCGGCGCGAAGAGTACGGGTGTCTCGGGAGACAGTTTTCCGGCGAAGTGCCTGAGGAAGAGAGGAATGTCCTCCTTGCGGTCGCGCAGAGGGGGAACCAATATCGGGACGACGTTGAGCCTGTAGAACAAGTCCTCCCTGAAAGTCCCGGCCTGTACTCTGGCCCGGAGGTCAGTGTTGGTGGCCGCGATAACGCGAGTGTCGACAGAGAAGCTCTTCTCCGAGCCTATCGGCTCAACCACCTTGTCCTGCACGACCCTCAGGATCTTTGCCTGGAGCTCGACCGCGAGGTCGCCTATTTCGTCCAGGAAAATCGTACCGCCGTCTGCGATGCGGAACTTGCCTTTCTTGTCCTTGATTGCCCCGGTGAAAGCGCCCTTGACATGACCGAATAGCTCTGATTCGATGAGCTCTCTGGGGAAGGCTGCGCAGTTGACCGGAATGAAGTCATGGGACGCGCGCGGGCTCCTACCGTGGATGGCGCGGGCCACCACTTCCTTACCGGTGCCCGTGTCGCCGGTTATCAGGATAATCGCGTCCGTCGGGGCCACCTTCTCGACCAGCTCGATGACCCTGCGGATGGCGCGCGAAGTGCCGACGATGTTGGAGCCGGTCGCGATGCTCTCGAGCCTTCTCCTGAGCTCCATGTTCTCAGATTCGAGCCGCTCGAAATCCAGCGCCTTCTTGATGACTACACCCAGCTCCTCCTGCTCGAACGGTTTTGTGATGTAATCGAAGGCGCCCAGCTTGACGGCCTCCACAGCCTGCTGCACCGTGGCGTAGGCCGTGATGAGAATGACCTTGATTCGAGGTTGCAGTTTCAGCGCGCGGGACATGAGATCGAGCCCGTCGAGCTCGGGCATTCTCATGTCGGATATGAGGAGATCGAAGCGTTCGGCCTCGAGCGCCCGCCAGGCCTGCACCCCGTCGGCTGCCGAGCTCACGTCGTACCCGTCCTGGCGGAGGCGAAACTCCATCACGCGGCGAAGGCTCTCGTCGTCGTCCGCAAGCAGTATCTTGTGACTCAACCGGCACTCTCCCTGCGAGCAGAGCCTGCGCCGTCTCTGCCCGGCGGCTCGGCTCCGACCTTTCAAGAGATCCTTTGCGTACCCCTGCCTAGCGTTCAGGGCTCTCCCTTAGGGGCAGAAACACCGTGAAGGTGGCTCCGTGCCCGACCTCACTTGATACCTCAACCCGGCCTCCATGCTCTTCCACGATTGACCTGACGATGGCAAGTCCGAGTCCGCTGCCCGTGGCTTTGAGCGAGAAAAAGGGCTCAAACACTCTCCCCAGATTCTCGGGAGCAATGCCTTCTCCCGTGTCGGAGAACGCTATCTTCCAGGCCTTCTTGTGGCCGTCCCCGTCGCGCGACAGCTCGACGCGGATCCTGCCTCCCGGGCGTGTCGCGGCGATCGCGTTGAGCAAGAGATTGATGAAAACCTGGCGGAGCTTGTCCGGATCCGCCCAGACGAACCCTGTGAGATCCGGGACTGCCGCTTCCAGCGTAAGCGAGGCGGCGTTGATCTGAGGTTCCATCTGCTTCAAAGAGGAGGAGAGAAGCACTGCGGGCTCTTCGAGAGCGAACTTACCCGGTCGGGGCCTGGCGAATTCCAGAAAACTGCGAACGGTCCTGTCCACCCTGCGGGTCTCCTTCCGGATTATCTCGGCGAAGTCGTGCTTCGGCGAGCCGGGGGCGACGTCCTGGGCCAGGATCTCGGCCGCGCCCTTGATCGACGCGAGCGGGTTCTTGATCTCGTGGGCTATGCCGGCAACCATCTGGCCCATGGATGCGAGCCTCTGGGCGCGCTCGAGTCCGGATTGCGCCTCTTCTCTCTTTTTGCGCTGGAGCCTCTCCCTCTCGACGAGCGCGCCTGCAAGACTGCCGATTGCGAAGTAGAAGACGATCTCGACGAATTCATTGACGTGCTGGCCGTGAGCGCGGGCGTGAATGAGAATGTACGGAATCACAAGTATGGAAATGATCGAGGCTGCGGCAAGGCCGCCTTTGAGACCGAACCACACTGCGGCGATGACGATGGGTATGTAGCACAACCTGGCGTGGACGGCCTGCATTATGGACGGGTCCGCATGCGAATGCCCAAGCACTCCGTAGTGTATGGCGACGGTGAGCGTTATCACTGCGGCCAGCAGCACGTACTTCCACAGTGAACCCGAGAGCATGGCAAGGCCTCCTCCATAGAATGCCATCCGCATCTGACTGTACATTATTCTGCGCAGTTTCGTCAATCGTAATGATTCGCACATAATATTGTGCATCTT
The DNA here is from genome assembly GCA_043797775.1 of Candidatus Eiseniibacteriota bacterium. GTDB lineage: Bacteria > Eisenbacteria > RBG-16-71-46 > JAFGJU01 > JAFGJU01 > JAZDPI01. The sequence goes on along the minus strand of JAZDPI010000091.1, from coordinate 16,295 downwards.
GTGGGGCGCCGACCAATATTCTCCACAAATGGAGAATATTCGACGGTTTGTGGTGACTCTCTGGGGCACTCCCTGCCGCATTCTCTTGAAAGGCAATGGGTTGGCGCGGCCACCCTCGTGGCACAGAACTTGTTTGTTATACTCGACGGAAAGCCGATGGCGAGACCTCGAAAGGGACGCCTCGGCTTCGAACGAGCCGGTGGACTGCAGGCCGTGCGCCGCAGCTTCGAACGCGGCGCCAGAGCTCGAGCAGAAGGCCGGCGCGGGAAACGCTCAGCCGGACTAAGTGAGGTTCACAGTTGCAGCATTCTGGACAGATAACACGAGTGAGGTTCTGGCCCCGTGGGCGATGGAGAGTTCTTCGTGCATCAGTTGCTTCATGCACCCTGTCGCTTCTCGGGGCCTTGCTCGCTGGTGTGCCCTCTCCTGCTCTGGGGGCTTCGTCGGGCGGGACGCACGTGCAAACGACCACGTACGCCTGGCCCGGGGACAGCCTCCTGACGGACTACATAGATGAAGCGCTATCACAGAGCCCGGAGATCTCCGGCGGCCAGGCAATGGTTGACGTAGAAAGAGCTCGCGGCCGCATGGCGTCGGCCTGGATGAATCCAGAGCTCATGCTGGGAATCATGGACGTTCCCGCGGACTTCGCGACGGGGAGCGATCCGATGGTTCAGAAACAGATAGGCGTCATGCAGCGCCTGCCCTGGCCGGGGAAACTCTCCGTCTCGAAGCGCGCGTCCGCTGAGCGCGTCGCTGGAGCGGAAGCCGACCTGGAGGCCATACGGTGGGGAGTGCGCACGATGGTCGCGATGAGTTACTTCGACCTGGCAGGGCTTCTTGCCCAGAAGGAGGTTCTGGAAAGAGCGCTCGCGCTGGCAGAAGAGCAGCTCAGGGTCACCAGAATCGCCGTCTCTTCTGCGATGGAAAGCCAGGCAAACATACACGCCGCACGGCTGGAAAGGAACACGATCGAGAGGCAACTCACAAAATTGGATTCCGACATTGCGACGGCGGAAGCTGCTCTTGCCGCGTCGGTCGGAAGATGGGGCACGGCGGGACTGACCCGCCCGGCCCTTCTTCCACAAGTTACGCCGCTGCCTCCGGTTGATCTGGAGGAGGCCCTGGCAGACGCGCCCACGCTGAAAGTCCTCAGGCACGATTCCCTTGCTGCTGCGCTCGATTTGAAACGCGCCGGGCTCTCGTATTTTCCCGACGTGCACGTCGGCGCGCGATACAGCTTCAGAGGAAAGATGCTGGAAGAGATGCCCGGCGCAGCGGGCTCCTCTCAATGGATGGACCAAGAAGACAGGGTCTCGCTGGAGGTGACTTTTTCAATCCCGCTCTGGGCGCGCGGCAATCAGAAAGCGGAGATAATGGAACGCCGGGCGATGGCCGCGAAGAGCTCCGAGGATGTCGCGCAGCGCAGGATCGATCTTGTCGCCCAGGCCCGGACTGCGTATGCGGAAGCGCAATCTGACGCGAGACAGTTCGAAATAACTCGAGATTCAATGATCGCAGACGCGGAAAGCGCATTTAGGTCGGCCATGCTGGAGTACCAGGCCGGAAGGGTGAGTTGGATGAATCTCAATCACTCCCGGATGCGATTGACAATGCTTCACATGGACCTCGCGATGATTGCCGCAGATTTCAACGTCAAGCGCGCTGCGCTTGAGGGGCTCCTTGGCGCGGTGCTGCGATGAGAAGCCACGCAAGAAGGAACGTCAGATGAATCGTAACATGGAGGATGTTCGATGAAACGCACACGATGGACGGCAGTAATCCTGTTGACGATCGCAGCGATGGCGGTCGCAGTCACAGCGTACGTCATTAGTGAGCGCGGGCACGAGGCCGGCATCGACGAGTTCTACGTGTGCCCGATGCACCCCCAGGTGACGCAGGACCACCCCGGCGACTGCCCGATCTGCGGGATGAAGCTGGTGAGGCAGAGCCCCGCCACACCCGCGGACGGGAACAGCCACGGCGATGCCGGCTCGGGTCGCGGTGATGCGGGCCTGGGTCACGGTGACGTCGGCACGAGTGGTGGGGATGCCGGTTCGGGCCGCCGTGACGGCGGCTTAGCGCACGGCGTTGCAGAGGTGTCTCTGAGCCCTTCTCAGGAAATCCTCGCAAACGTGGCAGTAGTTCCTGCGGAAATGGGTGATTACGAGCAGCGCCTGACTCTTCCCGGTCGCGTCCTGCCCGTGGAAGGAAACCGGGTGAGAGTTTCCCTAAAGACCGCGGGAAGAATCGAACGGCTCTTCGTCTCGACCGACGGGGAGCAGGTGAAAGCAGGGCAACCGCTGTTCGAGTATTACAGCCCGGACATCGGCGCCGCGCGCCGGGAGCTGCTTGTCGCACTGGGGTCTTCCGACCCCGACGCCGGCGCACTGGTGGAGGCCGCACGTGCCAGGCTTCTTTCCATGGGCCTTCAGGAGTCGGACGTTGGCGAGACGCGTGCGGAACGCGGGAGTGAAGCTGGTCAAGGAAACGAGACGGAACGTGGGAGTGAAGCGGAACGCCCGGGCGCAGCGGCACGCGCAAGCAACGGGGTTCGCTCCGATCTGGACAGGATCCTTTTCGGAAGCCCCATCTCGGGCTTTGTGATGGAGAAAATGGTGAGGGAAGGCCAGTGGGTCATGCCCGGCATGGACGCGTATGAGATAGCCGATCTTTCGACGGTGTGGGTCGAGGGGGCCGCCTTCGAGGTGGATGCCGGAAGGGTGAGACTCAACCAGGGCGTCGAAGTCGTCTCTCCGTCGTACGGCACCCCGGCATTCAGCGGAAAGATAACCTGGATCGCACCCGAGCTGGATTCTGAGACGAGAAGTCTCCCTTTTAGAACCACGATTTCCAATGCAAGGCTGCTTCTCAAACCCGGCATGTACGTGACGGTGCGCATCGTTGAACGCACTCACGAGCGCGTGGTTCTGGTTCCCGAAGACGCAGTAATAGAGCTCGGCGAGAGACAGGTAGTGTACGTTCAAAGCGCACCGGGACGTTTCATCGCTCGAGAGGTTGTCAGCGGAACCTCTCACGGCGGGAAGATCCCGGTCTACAGCGGCGTCGTCGCGGGCGAGCTTGTCGTCGCTTCCGGAGGTTACCTTATAGACTCGGATGCGCAGATCAGGGCGCTCAGAAGCACTTCGCACGCCGCGCAGGGCCATGGTGCGACGGGAAACACGGGCGGTGACGAGTAAACGCCGTCCGGTGCGCGTCCGTCGCCGGCCCGCATCGAGAGAGTGAATCATGGTAGAGAAGATCATCAAATACAGCCTGCAGAATCGTGTTGTGATCATAGTCCTTTTCTCTCTTGTGACGATGTGGGGGATCTGGGCGCTCAGCAGAACGCCCGTGGACGCAATTCCGGACCTCTCGGACAACCAGGTCATCGTGATGGCGGACTGGATGGGACGCGCCCCCCAGATTGTCCAGGACCAGGTGACCTATCTGCTCACCGCCGCGTTTCAAGGACTGCCTCGCGTGAGGGCCGTGAGATCGCAAACGATGTTCGGGCTCTCAATGGTGTACGTCATCTTCGACGACGATGTGGACGTCTATTGGGCGCGTTCTCGCGTCCTGGAGAAACTCGCCACGCTGACCGAGCTTCCTCCGGACGTGAAGGTCACCCTCGGCCCGGACGGCACCGGCGTCGGCCACGTCTACTGGTACACGGTGGAAGGTGCAGGCTACGACCTGGCACAGCTTCGCACAATTCAGGACTGGTATCTCCGTTACGCGCTGTCGGCGGTCCCGGGGGTCGCGGAAGTCGCCTCGATCGGCGGATTCGTCAAGCAGTACCAGATTGAGTTGAATCCGATCAAGATGACCTCGCTCAACGTTTCGACGATGGACGTCATGGAGGCCGTCAAGCGCTCCAACATAGACGTGGGCGGCGGTCTCATAGAGCGCGCGTCCATGGAATACGTGATAAGAGGCCTCGGCTATGTCAAGGGCAAGGGCGACCTTGAAAACGTGGTCATCATGACGAGCTCATCTGGAGTGCCGGTCTCTGTGAAAGACGTGGCCACCGTCCAGATGGGCGGCGACATTCGACGGGGCCTTCTCGACAAGAATGGTGAGGGGGAAGTCGTGGGTGGCATCATCGTCATGCGCTACGGCGAGAACGCGAAGGCAGTCATAGATAGGGTCAAGAAGAAGCTCGCCGAGCTCTCGCCGGGGCTCCCTCCGGGCGTCGAGATAAAGACGGCCTACGATCGGTCCGGTCTCATCGCCGCCGCCGTGCACACACTGAAAAAGGCCCTGGGCGAAGAAGTGATCATCGTGAGCATAGTCGTGTTCATTTTCCTCTTGCACCTGCGCAGCGCTCTGGTCGTCATAATCACTCTTCCTCTGGCTGTGCTTATTTCATTCATCATCATTTATCACTTCAAGGTGACTTCGAACATCATGAGTCTGGGCGGCATAGCCATCGCTATCGGCGAGATTGTAGACGCAGGGATAGTGGTCGTCGAGAATTCGTACCGGCGCCTCTCCGAGGGCACCGAAGACGAGCGGAAGAACGTCGTCGACACAATCTACGAAGCCTGTCGGACAGTGGGCAGACCCATATTCTTCTCGGTCGTCATCATAGTGCTTTCGTTTCTGCCCGTGTTTCTCCTCAAGGGACAGGAGGGCAAACTCTTTTTCCCCCTGGCGATGACAAAGACCGGGGCCATGGCAGCGGGGGCCATTCTGGCGATAACGATAGTTCCGGTTCTGGCATCCTTCTTCCTGAAAGGGAAACTCCGAGTCGAGGCGGAGAATCCAGTGTCGACATTTCTCATAAGACTGTATCGACCCGTGCTGGATTTCGCGCTCAGGCACAAGAAGCTCATGCTCGTTCTAAGCGCGGCACTTCTCGTCTGTACCGTCCTGCTGGCGACCAGCATAGGACGGGAGTTCATGCCCGCCCTGGACGAAGGCTCCTTACTGTTCATGCCCACGACTCTGCCCAACGCGTCAATAACCGAGGTGAAGCGCATAGTCCAGGTGCAGGACAAGATAATCAAGAGCCTGCCCGAGGTGGAGTCCGTTTTGGGGAAGGTCGGGAGGGCGGAGACTGCGACAGACCCGGCCCCGATTTCAATGATAGAGACCATAATCGTGCTCAAACCCAAGTCGCAATGGCGGAAAGGCATCACGAGAGAAGACATCGTTGCGGAGCTGGACAGGAAACTCCAGATACCCGGCGTGACTAACGGATGGACCCAGCCCATTATCAACAGAATCAACATGCTTGCCACGGGCGTTCGAACGGATCTCGGCGTGAAGTTCTACGGCGAGGACTTGAGAGTCCTGGAGGACCTTGCCGTGCGCGCGGAGACGATTCTTCGGGAATTGCCCGGCGCTGCAGATCTTTTCGCAGAGCGCACACTGGGAGGAAATTACATCGACATAGAAATAGACCGCGAGGCAATTGCTCGTCATGGACTCAGGGTCCAGGACGTGATGGACGTGATAGAGGTAGCGTCGGGCGGTATGAACGTTACGTCGACCGTCGAGGGCAAGGAGCGTTTTCCCGTGAGAATCCGGTACGCTCGCGAGTTCCGCGAATCCGCGGACAAGCTCAAGCGCATCCTTGTGATGGCGCCCGGCGGAGCACAGATTCCGCTCGAACAGTTGACCCACGTAGTGACTCGTCCGGGACCGGCGATGATCGCCACGGAAAACAGCCTTCCACGCTCGGTGGTCTTTCTCAACGTTAGAGGACGGGACATGGGCGGCTTCGTGGAGGAGGCGAAGACCATCCTGAACACGAAGCTGGCTCTGCCGCCGGGCTACTACGTCGAATGGTCCGGACAATGGGAGAATCAGATTCGGGCGAAGAGAAGCCTTCGGCTGGTAATGCCGATCGTGATCGCCATCATCTTCGTCCTTCTTTATTTCGTCTTCCATTCCGCCTCCGAGGCGGCCATTGTCATGCTGTCGGTGCCGTTCGCGTTGACCGGGGGAATGGTCCTCATGAAGGTGCTCGGATACAATTGGTCCGTCGCCGTATGGGTGGGCTTCATCGCGCTGTACGGAGTGGCGGTCCAGACGGGCGTCGTCATGACCGTATATCTGCACGAAGCCCTCGATCGACGGCTCCGGAAGGGCAAAGTCGGCGTAGCAGAGCTGCAGGAGGCGATCCGGGAAGGCTCGCTCCTGCGACTCAGGCCCAAGCTTATGACCGTCGCGACCACACTCCTGGGTCTTGCGCCCGTGATGTGGGCAACCGGGACGGGTGCAGACGTTATGAAGCCGATTGCCACGCCTGTTGTCGGCGGCCTCCTTACGTCTGCGGCACACGTTCTTATCGTGACACCGGTCATTTTCGCGCTCGTCAAGGAGCGCCAATTGCGGAAGAGGAAGCTCGAGGTTTCGAGGATCGCGATCAGTGAATAGTGAAAGGTTCGCTCAGTTGGTGGAAAACAGTCGGGAAAGGAGAGACAGATGACTACGAAAAAGTTCGTGCTCGGTTTACTGGTGGGAGTCTGTGCGGTTCTGGTTCTTTTTGTGGTTCCAGCGGTGATCTCAGTTGTCGACGCGGGGACCTGCGGCATGCGCTCGTGCGGCGGAGCTGACGCATCCTGTGCGGCGACGAAGACTACCTGCGCAATGAGCGCAGGAGGCGCTGGAGGGGGAAAGGCCGAGACCTTTCTCTCTCCGTATTTCGAAATGAGAAAGGTCCTTGCGAGCGACAAGGCGAAAGGAATCGGCAAGCTCTCTGCAAAGCTGGCGGAGGAGACAAAGAAACTCCAGAAGAGGCTCGTCAAGGAGAAGGCTGCCCCCGAGCAGCTCGAAGCGCTGAAGAAGATCGAGGGAGCCGCCTCTTCCATGAAGGCAGAGAAGCTCGTCCAGGCCCGCGAGCGGTTTAAAGTGCTTTCCCGCGAGGTGCTGGCGTACGTGAAGAGCTACGGGTATGGTGGCCCCGCCTACGTTTTCTACTGCGACATGGTGAAGGAAAGCTGGTTGCAGGAGACCGACAAGGTGGGGAATCCCTATTACGGCTCAGAGATGCTCGGGTGCGGCACCATGATGGGTCACGTCGCGTGCGGAAAGTACATGGCGGGCAAACCCCAGGCCGCGAAGAGCCATCATTAGACGGCTGCGCGCGAGGAAACGACTTCGGGGCCGGCGCCGTTCTGTCGGGCCAACCGGGATGCCGTGCGCCAGACGGTCGTGCCTTGTGCCCAAGCTGGCTGTGGGGGTCAGTGTTCAGGGGCGTGGGCTCTGCGGAGCTCACGCCTCTGCCAGTACGGCCTGCCTTATCTTCTCCTGAATCGTCTCGGTGGAACCGGCCCCGGTGTTCACGAGATAGCACGGGACCATCTTGAGAAGTCTGGAGAAGAAGAAGCGCTGAAGCTGAAGTCTGTCGGAGGTCTTCAGAAGAAGATGGGGGTTGAGGAACGGCATCGATCGCACCGGGCCGCTTCCCGAAGGTAAATCACCCTGCTCGAGTAGGCGCAGGGCTTCGTCGTGTTCCAGCCTTCTCAGGGCCTGCGCGACAGGATCGCGGCAAAGCAGCACCAAGGCTCTCACTGACGTTCTCTTCACGTGTCCGGCCGTGCCGCCGATCCAGTAAGGATCCAGCATGGCCCTTGAATCCTGCGACGCGGCGTAGCAGTACCCTTCTCCCCTGTCAATCAGGCATGACTCGACGTCGGGGCAGAATTCATGAGTGCATTCGTCGCGTTTTGTGACGACGTTCTCGAGCTTACCTGCATCGAAGAGCTTCCGCAGGTGGGGCAGTTTCTCTACGACGTTCGTCCTTATGTAGAACTTCCTCTCAGGAACGTCGGCCAACACTTCCTTTTCGAGATAGCGCAGGGTGACGAAGTCGGTCCCAACGAGTCTCGCGCCGGGCAGTTTGAGAAGACCGGCCAGGTGAGTAATTTTCCCGGCGTGAAGAGGCGCCATGAGGAGAATGCCTTTACCACTCACGTCCACGGCCGCGCCCTGCACGGAGTGTACTCCCGACGTCTTCTCCGAGACGTCCGCCATCATCCCTATCGCAAGGCTTCTGAGTTGCCCGTAGAAGGCCGTGTTGAACACAAATCCCGTGTGCGAATCTGAATTGTAAAAGGCCCTGGCTTCTCTCCCCTTCACGTCCTTCACGGCGTAGATGATCGCGTGAGGCTCGATGTCGGCCTCTAACTGCGCGGGGTACCAGTTTTCCGTCCAGAAGTCGGAAAGGTGCGGGCTGTTGGTCCTTAGCTGGACTATGACACCCGAGATGCTGGCGTTCCACTCGTAGTACTGCTCGTACTTGAGGTGGGCCTCACTCTCGGCAACGAGAGCGTTCCTCAGCTCGAGGCCGCTCACGAGCTCGGTCTCGGCGTACTTTCTCACCTTCGTGGTGACGTTGTTCAAAACGAGGGGCTTGGCCTTCCTGGGAGCCTCGAGGGCGGCGAGGGCCTGCGCGATTCTGTTCATTCCTTCTTCGATGGCCTTCATCGAAGTCGCGTAGGAAAGACGGATGTATCCCTCCGCGCCGAACGCCTCACCCGGGACGACGGCCACCCTTGCCTCTTTGATGAGATAGTAGGAAAGCCCGTAGGAGTTTCGAATCGGAGCGCCGTGGAATTGTCTGTCGAAGTAGCGCGACACGTTCGGGAAGAGATAGAACGCACCCTTGGGCTCGAAGCAGGAGACCTCGGGGATTGCTCTCAGTCTGTGAAGCATGTAGTTCCTGCGCCTCTGGAATTCAGAGGCCATCCGTGAGACTTCTAGCTGCGAGCCCTTCAAGGCTTCGACTCCGGCGACCTGGGAAATCGACGTGGCGTTAGACGTATTGTGACTCTGCACCTTCGACACGGCCCCGATTATCTCCTTCGGCCCGGCGGCGTAGCCGAGTCTCCATCCGGTCATCGAGAAGGCCTTGGAGAAACCATTGACGATGACGCACTGTTTCTTGATTCTCTCGTTGAAGGAAGCGATACTCACAAATCTGAATCCATCGTAAACCAGCTTCTCGTATATCTCGTCGGCGATGACGAGGAGCCCCTCCTTGACCGCAATGTCGGCGATTCCTTCCAGGTCCTCGCGACTGTAAGTGGCGCCGGTCGGGTTGCACGGGTAATTGAGGATGAGAGCCTTCGTGTTGAAGGTGAGAGCTGCCCTGAGATCGGCCGGCGCGAGCCTGAAGCCGTTCTCTTCCCTCGTTCTCACGAACACGGGATTCGCCTTGGCGAGCCTCACCTGGTCGGGATAGGAGACCCAGTAGGGTGCCGGGATGATGACGTCCTCTCCCTCGTCGAAGAGGGCAACAGACAGGTTGTACAGGACCCCCTTGGCGCCCGGCGAGACTATGATCTCGTCGGGCCTGTACTCCAATCCGTTGTCGCGCCTCAGCTTCTCTATGATGATTTTCTTGAGCTCAGCGATGCCGTCGTTTGCGGTGTACTTCGTGAAATCGGTGTCTATGGCGCGCTTGCCGGCGTCCTTGATGTTCTTGGGTGTCGGGAAATCCGGCTCACCGACACTGAAATCGATTACGTCGATGCCCTCCGCCTTCATCGCGCCTGCGGTGGCGCCGATGCGAAGCGTCGGTGAGAGGCCGATGCGATTTACTCTTTCAGCCAGCATTGTCTAGAATCGCTCCAGCGGGTTGCCGCTTCAAACCGGGCTGCTCAATGGCGGGCCGGTCAGGAAGACATCGTCACCGAGGTGCCGTTCGACAGGGCGTCACGCGCCCGGGACGGCGGCACCGCGCCGGCCCTCGGGCTAGTCAATCATCCCTTCCTTCTTCGTGCCTCTATGGGGCTCTCCCGAGTCCTTTTCGTGACCCTTGCCGTGCCGCGCATGAGGCATGTTTTCCAGGAATGACTTGATGTCCTTTCCGGTCATGGACTCCACGATGGTCGGGAGCTGTGCGAGGACACTGGCGACCTGGCCGGTTATTCTGGAAGCACCGCCCCCGTCGCCGGTACCGACTATCACGATTTTCTCCACCTTGGAGAGAGGTTCCGAGACGGCCCTTGCAAGCTCGGGGAGAGTGCGGATAACGGTCTCATAGACTGCGGCCTCGTTGTACTTGGACCAGGACTCGGCCTTCTTGAGCATCGTCTTGGCCTCAGCCTCTCCCTTGGCGGCCATCGCTTCCGCCTCAGCCGCGCCGTGGAGCCTTACGCCTGCAGCCTTTCCCTTTGCCGTGAGCTCGGCCCTGTAAGCCTCAGCCTCGGCCTCGAGCTTAGCCTGATATGCCATAGCCTCGGCCGGTTTTCTCACGGTTGCGTCCAATTCCTTCTCCCGCCTCTCAATCTCCTTGCCCTCCAGCTCGATGGATTTCTGTTTCTCTATCATCCGGACCTTGGATTCTTCTTCCTTGAGCTGCTGGGTCATCTTGAACCGTTCTATCTCGTATGCGAGGTCGGCCTGTGCCCGTCTCTGGTTGACCACGGCCTGGAACTCGGCGCGCTTCGTTTCGAAATCCCTTGTTGCGCCGGCAATCTCGACCTCGGCATGCAGCCTCGCGATGTCGCCGTCCTTGCGGGCGATCGCCGATTTTATTGCCGCGTCTTTCTCGGTCTCGGCCTGCGCGACGGCGGCATCTCGCTTGACCTGCGCAATCTGCGGCATTCCGAGCGCTTCGATGTAACCCTGCTTGTCGCCGATGTCCTTGAGCGCGAAGGAGACAAGAGACAACCCCATTCGGGCGAAGTCTTCAGATGCCCCTTTCTTCACTCCCGCAGCGAATTTGTCGCGCTGCTGGTAAATCTCTTCCACCCTCATCGTGCCGAGCATTGCCCTGAAATGACCTTCGAGGACTTCCGAGGAGACGGTCTTGATCCCCTCTCCGCCCGTCGTGAGGAACTGCTGTGCCGCCAGCCTGATGGAGTGCTCGTCGTCGGCCACCCTGACCTGGCCCTGTGCCTCCGCCGTGATGAGCACGCCCTGGGAGGTGAGCACGTCCGCTGTCTTCAGGGAAATAGGGAAGATGTCCAGCGGAAGAACCTGTGCCCTTTCGACAAGAGGCATTATGAACGTGCCGCCTCCTATCTGTACGCGGTAGCCGATGGTTCTCTTCGAGCCGTCAGGCTCTACGATCGTGTGCCTTCTCCCACCCGAGATTATGAGAGCCTCATTGGGGCCGACCTTTCTGTAGTTCAGGGCCCAGAGAAGGAAAAGACCGGCTGCTGCGGCAATGACTATTATCCAGAGCACGGACATATTGAGTTCCCCTTTCCTGAATAGAACCAGCGCTTCCCAACTCGGAGCACGCCCCGCGAGGCCAGAACGCCCGAGGTCATCTCAGAGAAGGAAACCAGAAAAGGATAGCACAAGAGGGTAAGACGGGCAATCAAGAAACAAACGATTGCTGAACGTTGCCTCTTCTCATAATCGCTTCTTGAACAAACAGATAGATTGCCCCAGAGAGTCGCTGCCTCAGCCCCTTATGGCTCCCGCCGTGAGCCCCTCTATGATGCGCCGCTGAAAGAGAAACACCAACACGACGAGCGGCACGGTCACGACCACGGATGCCGCGGCGATCTCTCCCCAGGGGACCTCGTGCAAACCCGGGAAGAGCGCTATGCCGACCGGGATCGTCCTGGAGGCCGTTGTCGAAGTGAACGTCAAGGCAAAGAGAAACTCGTTCCACGAGAATATGAAAACCAGGATCGCGGTGGCGAAAAGACCGGGGGCGCAGAGAGGCAGCATTACCTTGTAGAACGACTGAAACGGAGTGCATCCGTCCACGGTCGAGGCCAGGTAGAGCTCATCGGGGATGTTTCGGAAGAAGCTCGTGAGGACCCATATCGTGAGAGGCAGGGTGAAGGTCGTGTACGTCATGATGAGAGCCGGCAGTGTATCGCGCAGGCCAAGCGCCCTTACGATAATGAAAAGAGGACTCACCGTTGCGATCGGCGGGAACATCGAGGCCGAGAGCACCAGCGCAAGAATCAACCCCTTTCTCCGCAAGCCCAGCTTGGCGAGGGCAAAGGCGGCAAGAGATCCTATCGCCAGCGAAAACATCGTTGTGCACGACGCTACGACGAAGCTGTTGGCGATTATCCTTAGAAACGGGTGTCCCCGGAAAACGGTGAGGTAGTTTTCGGCGGTCATGTGCCGCGGGAGAATCGGAGGCAGTGACGTCAGCTCCGCCGGCGGCTTGACCGACGTGATGGCCTGCCATGCGAATGGCCCCAGGCAGTACGCTGCCGTGAGAAGGAGGAGTATGTAAAAGCCCAGTTTCCTCATGCGGTTGCTTCCCTCACGCGGCCGTCCCTTGTGCCAGCCCCTCTCGTGTCGCTTTTCACGATGCCGTCCTCGCTCGCGAGGGAGTACCCCGTGCCAATCCCCCTCCCACGGCGCTGTTCATGATGCCGGCCTCCCTCACGCCATCTCTCTTCTCAGTAGTCTCACGTAGAAGATGCTTATGGCCCCTACGATCACGAATACCGTGAGCGCAATCGTGGACCCGTAACCGAACTGCAGGGTCTGGAACAGAACCTTGTAGGCATAGATGGAGAGCGTCTCGGTCGTGTTTGCCGGGCCGCCGCCCGTGAGCACGTAGATTGCGTCGAAGACTCGAAACGCGTCGAGCGTTCTAAAAATCAGTACTACAAGGATCACCGGTGTGAGGAGCGGCAGTGTGATGCGTCTGAAGATCTGCCAGCTCGAGGCTGCATCCACCTTTGCCGCTTCGTAGAGTTCCTTCGGGATCGTCTGAAGGCCCGCAGTGAGGAGTATCACGACGAAGGGCGTCGTCTTCCAGACGTCCATGAAGATCGCCGCATTGAGCGCCCAGAAGGGGCTTCCGAGCCAGTTGATCTTGGTGCCCAGAAGGAAGTTCAGAAGACCGAAGTCCGAATTGTAGAGCCACTCCCACATCTTCGCCGACACCACGGTGGGTATCGCCCAGGGTACTAACACAATCGATCGCATCAGCCCTTTGCCGGCGAAGGCCCTGTTCAAGAGGACTGCGATGGCGAGCCCCAGGGCCAGCTCAAGTGAGACCGACACCCCGGTGAAGTATGCCGTGTTCTTGAGCGCGTTCCAGTATCTCGCGTCCGTGAAAAGGAAGGTGTAGTTCTCGAACAGGACGAATTTGGACACGCCGAATATGAGGAGCTTCCTGTGGAAGCTCAACCATACGACGAAGATGATGGGGTAGAGCGTGACCAGTCCAAGCGCGAGAAGCGCGGGTGCAAGAAAAGGGAAGCTCTGTCTGGCTCTGGAGTCCATCAATCCGCCACCTTCAATATGAATTCCATCTGAACTCTCGCCGATTTCAGGGCTTCTCTGGGCGTCTTTAGCCTGGAGAGAACGGCGCTCAGCTCCGGCTGGAGTATCTGCGACATCATCATGTAGTAGGGCGTGACGGGCCTTGGCCTCGCGTGATCGAGAACGTCAAAGAGGGCGACCATGAACGGTTGGGCCGCACGGAGGTCTGGATCCGCGTACAGGCTCCTGCGTGTCGGCTTGTAGCCGACCGTGAGGGCAAGCTCCTTCTGCGTCTCGTACGAAGTCATGAACTCGATGAACTTCTCCGCCGCTTCGGGATGCCTGGAGTACCTGTTTACGCCCAACTGCCACCCGCCGAGGGTCGAAGCCGAGCTGTGACCGGGGAAGGATGGAAGGATTGTGATACCGACCTTGCCTTTCACGGGCGAACCCGGCCTCTCGAAGATGTTCCATGCGTAAGGCCAGTTGCGCATGAAAAGGGCCTTACCGTTCCCGAAGATGTGTCTCGTCGTTTCCTCGATCGCCGTCGTCACAAGCCCGGGACTGACGTTGTACTCGTATATGAGCTTCTGCATGAAGGAAAGGGCGGCCTCGTTCTCCGGGCTGTCGATGAGAAGCCGTCCGTCCTCGAGGACGTCCCCTCCGCTTCCCCACATGTACTCGAGTGCGTTGCAGACCAGACCTTCGTACTGCTTTCCCTGCCATATGAATCCGTACAAGCCGGGCTCCGCCACGGTGACTGCCGAGGCGATGCGCACGAGCTCGTCCCACGTTTGCGGTGGGGCGAACCCGTGTTTCTCCAGGAGGTCCTTCCTGTAGTAGAGGAGTCCTGCGTCGATGTACCAGGGCAACGCGTAAAGCGTTCCCTCATACGTGACCGCTTCCATGGGCCCGTCGAAGAACTCCCCGCGACGGTCCGGCGGAAGCAGGTGCGACAGGTCCCTCAGCCACCCGGCCCGGGCGAATTCCGGAACCCAGATGACGTCCATGGAGAGGACGTCGAAGTCTCTGGACTTGCCCTCGAGGTTGATGACGTAGAACTGGTGTTGTTCGTCGCTCGTGGCAGGAAGCGTCTCGTCCTTGACGCGTATGCCCGGGTTCTCACTCTCGAACCGTGCGATCAGCTCCGCGACAGCCGCTGGATCACCTGCGATCTTCCCGTGTTTGAAGACAATCGTGACGCCGTCATCGGCTCGCTGTTTCTGTGGCGCGCAGCCCGGTATGCCTGCGGCGAGAAGGGCAAGGACAATGAACAGAGGGAGTAGGAAAGAGGTGTGGAGCACGCGAGACAGAACAGGCCCCTGTGTGATCGTCTCCATAGTCTCTGCGCCTCCAGAAACACAATGTCGAGAGAGAAATCAGCTCACTTTCCCGTGCGTACCCTCCGCATGTCTTCGGCCATCATCTTGATTTCGCTCAGGCCGCGGCGCATCTCGCTCCATCCGTACCAGAGCGAGTAGTCCGGATTGGCGTGGAATGCACCCTGGAAGGTTCTCATTCTGTGTTCGAGGAACATGACGAAGAGCTTCTGCTCTATGGGCGTGGCTGCGTCGTGGAACGCAAGGAGATCGGGGAATGCTGCTGCGTATTCCGCGGGCTTCGGAATAACGCCTTCAGTGTACAGCCCCGCGACCGTGCCTATTGCCTCTGCCATGAGACGATCGGCCTGGCGGATCATGTCGTCTCCCTTCGCCAGCTCCGCCCGGGCAAAGTTCGTGGAGTGGCACTGGCCACAGGTTTCGAGCATCTTGTTTCTCTCCGTCTGCCAGTCTTCCTGGGTGAGCCTGGCAACGTCGGCCGCCTTGACCACGTCGAGGCGGGCCGTTGGATTGCCGGCGGGATCGAGAACGCCGAGCCCCTTGAGAATAGTGACTCTGTCCGCAGCCCACTGCTTGTCCTCCGGCATTGGAAGACGCACGGCCAGAAAACCCCACGCCGTCCGCACCTTGTGGTTGCCTTCCTGCATGTGGCACGTCTGGCAGGTGGGTGCTGCGGTGTCCATCGGAAGCGTCGCATTCTGCTTCAACAGATAGCGCACGCCGTGCTTGGACGCCGAGTACATCTCCCACTGAGGATGATCGAACCCCATGTGGCAAGTCTGGCACGCCTGTGGCTGCCTCGCCTCTGCCACCGAAAACAGATGGCGCGTGTGGCAGGCGTCGCACGATGCGGTGCCGAACTTGTGTCCGTCGCTCTTGAGCCTCTTTATGTCCTCGTCCGTCTTGAGGCCTATCTTGTGACAGCCGCCGCAGCCTTTCATCCCCTCCGTGAGAGCCATCGGCTGCCAGTGGATCGTCGGCATGGCCTTCATGGAAGCCCAGCCGAAGGCGTGCTTGCCGGATTTGAACTGCTCGACCTTGTCCTCGTGGCAGTCCGCGCAAGTCGCCGGCGTAGGGATTCTGACTTTTGCGACGTCGGCGGCCGACGAGTGCTCCTCCCCGTGGCAAACCGAACACGAGATGTCGTTCTGCCCGTGCTTGCTCAACTGCCAGTCGGACACGATGCTGGGAGTGATCTTCTTGTGACAATCCGGGCAGCCGGCACCGGTTGCGAGAGAGGGAAGGACGAGTGCGGTCACTGCGAGCAGCAGTACCAACGTTACACGGGGGACAAGATATTGAGGATACTGCCGAAATCGCACGAACACCAGGCCCGGCCCGGCACTCCGCCTAATAGCCGGGAGATGCCGTTGCGCTCTGTTTGGCATTAGGTCGGGCGACGGATGAACAGGAACCCTTCGAGACATGGAAGACCTCCTTGCGTTCTACAGGCGAGCAGTAGAAAGATACAGGAGAGTGTGGGAAAATCAACGGGGAATTACCACGGCAGTAAGGGTCGTCTCTCCCGGCAGGCGAGAGACGGAAAGTCTGCGTGTCCGACGCCGGTCTTCGGCTGACGTTCGGCCACTAACCGGGCAAAGCAAGAGAGGACAAATCTGCTATTCCCTGTGAAACCGATTGCGTGGCCGGCAAAACCGTTCTCCCCTCAAGACAAGACACCACGCTCGACCCCAGCCAGAACCGCGCTAGCGGAGGAGAACCAACTTACTTGACGCGCTGTAGTTCCCTGCCGTAAGGCGATAGACATAAATGCCCGACGGGAGTGCCTGCCCATCGTCGGCCTTG
>JAZDPI010000059.1:0-8746 GCA_043797775.1 Candidatus Eiseniibacteriota bacterium | reverse complement strand
GAAGGCCCTTTCGCGGAATAATTCCATCGAGTTCACCCTGGACAGCATCAAGAAAGAACTTCTGAACACCATTGACGAAATCAGAGCATACATCGAGAAGTACCCCGACAACCCCAAGGCTGGAGCGGCAGGACTCAAGCTCAAGCTAGACGCCCTCGAGAAGATGACCAAGATGCTGGGTGGGTACGGGCCTGAGAACCAAGTGAATGTGCAGGTCAATCAGATCACCGTCACCAAGGAAGCGTTCGAGCAGGGTCTGAAGGATTCCGAAGCATACTTTCGGTCATTAGAGGAGCCAAAATGAATCACTTAAGTGCAGATAATCCTGGTTCGTCGATGTTTTGTCGGGGTCCGAACCCAAACGATGCACATTTCCATTTCAAATCTCGTAAGACGGGGGTAGGTCGTGCCTCCACCAACCCCTGAGCAGAAGGCGTACATACACAAGACCGTACTGAGCAACCCGTACATCCCCGTGAAGCCGACTAGGAAACAATTGGAGTTCCTGTTGGCCGAGGAGAAAGAGGTCTTCTATGGGGGCGCGGCGGGTGGTGGCAAGAGCTTCGCCATGCTCATAGCGGCCCTTCAGTACGCCCAATATCCCGGGTATTCCGCCTTGCTCCTGAGACGCACATTGAAGGAGTTGGAGAGCCCTCCGAACGGGCTGCTCGTCGTGGCTAAAGACTGGCTCATGGGGACGGACGCTCAACCGACCGACGGAGGCAGGATCTGGACCTTCCCGGGCGGGGCAACACTCACATTCGGGTACTTGGAGAACGAGGACGACAAATACCGTTACCAAGGATCGGAGTATCAATTCATCGGGTTTGACGAGCTGACCCAATTCACACAGACGCAGTACGAGTATCTGTTCAGCCGTCTAAGGAAGACGACGGATAACATCTGTCCCTCGAGGATGCGGTCCACCAGCAATCCCGGGGGCAAAGGGCATCTCTGGGTCAAAGAGATGTTCATAGAGGGGGAGCATCCCGACAGGCAGTTCATCCCGGCGCTCCTTATCGAGAACCCCTACTTGGACCAGACGGACTACATTAACAGCCTCATGCACTTGGACGTCGTAACGAGGGCGCAGCTCCTGAAGGGCGACTGGGACATTCAACTGTCCGGCAACTTCTTCAAACGGCCTTGGTTCGAGATAATAACTGAGCGTCCGAAGGGCGTGAAAGCCGTCCGGTACTGGGATCTCGCAGCCTCCAAGGAAGGAGACTACACGGTCGGAGCATTGGTCGGGGAGCGGATGGGCATCTACTATCTCATGGACGTGCAGAGGATAAGGGAAACACCGGGGCAGGTAGAAGCCCTAGTTAAACAGACGGCGGAATTAGATGGCGTGTCCGTCCCGGTCATCATGGAGCAGGAACCTGGGAGTTCGGGGATAAACACCATCGACCACTATTCGCGGGATGTCCTGAAAGGCTACAACTTCAAAGGCGACCGGGTGACGGGGGACAAGGCGACCAGGGCGGGTCCGCTGAGTTCGGCTTCCGAGGCGGGGAACGTGAAGCTCGTGAAGGGGCACTGGAACAATGCTTGGCTGGACGAGGCCATGTTATTTCCCGAAGGCGAGCACGACGACCAGATAGACGCCACGAGCGGGGCGTTGATGGCGCTCACGCGGTCGGACTCGAGCAGGTTCCAAGTCGTGCATGTGGGCAAGGTGAGAGGGTGAGACAGGGAGACGATGATGCTCCGCGCCCAGCCACTAGGTTGAGGTTGAAAGAAACCGTGGTGATGCTCTGAGTTACCCAGAGCCGATACCGATTCTCAGAGGCAAGGCTGCCGAGCGGATGATATACCTGCTTGAGCACCCGAAGCCGCTTAGTGCGGAGCTCAAGGCGTTCTATCGAGAGGCCCGCAGACTGTTCCCGCCGGGGGTAAAGCCGTGAAGGGCTGGAGCGGTTGCCTTCTCCATAAAGAAGGAAAGGAATGTCCGCTTATCGGACCAGATAGACATTGCGAGAAGTACCGGTGCGCGATTGACGTAGATAACCCCTTCAGGAAGGAGAAGTGATGAGCGGCCACTGCAAGATGTGCGGTATGTGTTGCCGCCTGTCCATAACCACCCTCCCAGAAGACCAATGGACTGAGCAGACGGAGGAGTTTCTCAAGCTCAAAGGCAAGCAGTATGTGGACACGATAGGCGGGACCAGGCGCTATGTGTTCTCCTCTCCTTGCCCTCACCTCGATCTCATAACGAACAAGTGCAAGATACAGGGGCATAAGCCCCAGTGGTGTAAGGATTATCCCAATGATTCGATGGATTTGCTACCAGGGTGTGGTTACAAGTGACGGTTAGAGAACGGATAACGAGACTGTTCCAAGCGCCTCCCGCGGCCAAGCCGAAGACGTACCCGGGCAAGGTGCTCGGCTCAAAGGTGAATTACTTTGGGAAGCGCGACCCCAAGCAGGCAGAGTACAGGCGCATCTACGAGCAGGGCGGCCCGGTCTCAGAGGCGGTCGACTGCTATCCTCTGATGATGTTTACCAATGGATACAGGGTGGAGGGCAAACGCGCAAAGGACGCGGAGCAGCTCCTAGACGACCTTGATTTCGAGACCATAAGCTGGAAACTCATAGTGGATTCGTTGGTCGTGAAGGTCGGGTATGCCGAGATGCAGCCGGGCCTGGACGCCACCAAGTTCCCCATTGCGAAGCTGGACCATAGGTATCCCGAGACCTTCGAAGAAGTGAAGGACGACTACGGGACTCTCCTAGGCTACAAGCAGACGATAGGTGCGGACTATGTGAAGAGAACCGTCGATGTCAAGCCCGAGGCCATCTTCCGCTTGGACCTCGGCCTTCCCCTGATAGAGAGGGCGTACGACGACATCATGCGGGACGCGGTCATAGCGACGGGCACGGCCAAGAGCATAGAGAGACACGGGTTCCCGAGATATCACATAACTATGGGCGAGCCGGGTGAAACCGTCGCCCAGACGGACATAGACGCCGTTGCCAAAGCATTCGAGGGTTTGAAGCCTCAGCACGAGATGGCTACTGCGGCTAATGTCAAGATAACGAACATCGACAACCAAGGCGTGCAGAACACCAAGCTCTACGGGGACTGGGCGACTCAGCGCGTAACTGCCGCGTTGGGCGTGCCCGAGGAGTTCCTAGGTCTGGGCCGAGGCGTACTTACTGGAGAGGTCAGAGTCGAGGGGTTCTACGACAAGATAGGCGCGCTTCAAAAGAGGTTTGCTCGGCAGTGGAACGCGCAGGTGTTCGACAAGTGGGCGCTGGCTACTGGGGGGAAGTCGGGCGCGGCCAAGCTAGTGTTCAACGATGTATCCCCCATTGACGAGTCCAAGACTGCGGAGCTGATCCAGAAGCTGACGGCATACTCGCTCGACCCGTGGCAGATAGTGACGCCCGAATGGTGCAGGAAGAGGCTTGGGATCTCAGAAGAGGAGTTCCAGAAGTGGACGGACGAGCAGGCGAAGTTGGATGCAGAAGAGGCCAAGTTGTATCCACCTCCGCCTAGTCCGTTCCAGCCAGAGCAGACGCCTCTCGGCGAGCAACCACCGAAAGAGGAAGTGAAGTAATGGCAGTCCTAGTGAAAACAATCGCCGACATAGTCGCGTTGTGGGAGCGTGAGGAGAGGATACACCTGTACCCTCCGTTCTCAATCGAGTGGGCCATCAAGAAGCCGGGCGAGGACAAAGCGTTGCTCGGTGTGATGTACCGTCAGGCGAACAAAGCCGATTACAAGTACGAGGTCTGGGAAGTGGGAACATAGTCGAAGTGGGACAACACAAGTGTAGATTCTGCGGCGCGCCGATCTTGCCGTTTCAGAAATTCGAGGTATGGGCCATACCCAAGAAGGTCCGCATCCACAGTAACAACGATTACCGTGGAACGAAGAAGACCTGCGCAGAGCATTTCAGAGAGAGCATGAACTGGAAAGAGCGCAGTGGTTCAATCATAGAGAGGGGGTAGAGAATGCCAACAGTAGATTTGAAACCGAACGGGGATCTGACGCCGTTACAGTGGACGAGCACGAACACGACTCACTATACTGAGATAGACGAAGACGTCGACACTCCGAGCACAGCAGAGAAGCTGAGTGAGACGACCAACGCTGAGGTCGACGCAGTAGCTCTGGAGGATTCCCCGGCGGACTACGGTTCCTGCAACACGGTCACTCTGAGAGTGAACGGCAAGGCATCAGCCGACGTCGGATACGTGGCGACGCTCCGAAAGGCAGACGAGACAGTCCTGGCGACTGTGACTTTCGTGAAGAACGTCGACACGACGCAGAGTACAAAGACGAGTGGTGCGCAGGCCGCGACTCTGACGAAAGCCGAGGTAGACGGGCTTAAGATAGTCTTCACAGCATCGACAGCATGAGAGAGTTCGATGAGGATCTGGAAGGGAAAACATTGGATGGTTCAGGTCAGTCGATGGGCGGGACCTCTCAATTTGGGAGTTCACATCGACGTAAGGCGAGGAGGCTCGCATTACATGGACATCCACTTGCCGTTCACGGTTCTCACAGTAGGAAACATCAGCACGGTGGAGTATCCGCCTTGGTGGTGGGCTTGCGCGCGAGACGCTCGTACGGGAGTAGTCTATGACCGAAGTGACCAACGATCCGACGAGCCTAGGCACGAACGGGTGGACGAACCCGACATACGCGTATCTGGACGATGCGAGCAAAGCGACTGCTGTGATGGTTGCCAAGAACACCAGCATCGCGGGGATATGGGGGACGTTCGGGTTCACGGACCCGGGTGGCTCGACAGTAATCACGAAAGTGGAGATCGGCACACAGCACTACCTCAGTACGATTTCCTCAATCATCGCCACGATGGGTCGCGAGATTTCGTGGGACGGCGGGAGTACATGGGGTTCTCACGCGCTGACCGAACTAGAAACAGAAGTCACCTCGGAAACCGCGACGCTGTGGGCCGACTGCACCGCAGATACCGCGTGGACTTGGACCAAACTCAACGACACAAATCTGAAGACGAGAATCACATGTTACCAGGGCAACGATTCGACGGGCTTCACGATGTCTCTGGACGTTATCTATGTCCGAGTCACATACAGTGCGGTATCACCCGCGGAAGCATACGCGGCGGAGGCGATCCTCGCCTATGAACAACCTCCTTGTGAAGTCTACGCCGCGGAAGCCATTCTCAGTTATGTCGCTCCAGCCGAAGTCTATGCTGCCGAAAGCATCCTCAGCTACGAACCGAATCCTTGCGAAGTGTACGCGACAGAAGCAATCCTCGACTATACAAGACCGGGAGAAGTCTACGCAGCCGAGGCGATTCTCAGTTACGAGTTCGCTCCGTGCGAGACATACACTGCTGAAGCCATCCTCGACTATACGGCCACGGAATTGTCTCCTTGCGAAGTATATGCCGCGGAGTCGATACTCGACTATGTCGAAGTCCAACCATGCGAGGTCTATGCCGTCGAAGGCATCCTCGATTACGAGCAACCGCCAACTGAGCCAGCCGAAGCATATGCCGCTGAAGTCGTGCTCGCCTACTCCGTGCCAACTGAAGACGGTTGGTGGGGTTGGTACGCATTCCAATTCGTCGTTCACCCCCTCAGAAGACTACGAGCGTTCTCTTTGTTCGGAGGCAAGCAGAACCTGACAGGAGACTTAGACGAGGAGAAAATCCGTGAGGGGTAATCTCAGGAAGGCGTTGAACCGTATGCGAGACCCCAGTCGGGCGGGGAAGCTCCGGGTAGCGTACGGAGACCATCTGGACAAGCTATTCCTGAACTTCAAAGCAGACGTCAAGAAACGGCTAGGGGCCAGGGAGTTGGCCGAACCTTCCTCGATAGCGACGATGGTCGCGGACAAGCAGATCAGGTACAGCATCGAAGTGAACATCCGCATCCCCGCGAGGCGCGTCATCCAGACGGACATCACCAAAGCCTACACGACTGGAGCTCAGAGGAGCGTTACGTTCCTAGAAGCCCTCGGGGTGAAGACCGCCTACACTCAGATGCCCGTGGACCAGAAAGTGATTTCAATCCTCGAGCAGCGCAACCTGAGCGACTTGGACGGGATAACCGCCGCCATGTCTCAGGACATCATGCGCACGGTCACAGACGGGGTGATGGACGGCAAAGGCATAGAAGCCATTGCGAGGGAGATAGACGAGGACATAGACGGTATCGGGCGTACGCGTGCGCGATTGCTTGCGCGGACTGAGACCATGACCGCGTTCAACCGGGCCGCGACGACGCAGTACCAGAAGATCGGCGTCGAAGAAGTCGAGTGGTACACAAGTCATCTAGAGAACGTATGCGAGGACTGCGAGTCGTTGGACAGGCAGAGATTCCCGATAAACGAAGCCCCGCCCTGCCCGTATCATCCGAACTGTCCGTGCATACTTCTCCCAGTCATAGAGATAGAGGCGTTCAAATGAAGGTTCACGAGTGGCTCTTCCAGTTGGTATTGGACACATTGGTCGGACTCTGGATAATCGCGTTCATCATGGTATTCGCCGCGGACTGGCCGACCACGGGCAAGCTCTGGTACGTGATACCGTTCGACCCGAGCGGTGTCATACACGAGCTGGCGTACATGTGGGGCGCGGCATTCGCGTCGGTGTATTCGCTTATCTGGCTCAAGAAGAAATGGAACGAGGCGGGGACATAGAGCCGAGAGAGATTCGCACGTATTTTCAGTAGCGGTCTGTCGGGCATCAGGGGGGATGGGATGCCGTTCAGCAAGTATAGAGATTTCAAAGACTGCGTCGCAAAGAATCGGGACAAGAAAGACCCGGAGGGGTACTGCGCGACGATTATGCGAAAGGTGGAGGGGAAGAACATGGAGGAGCACAAACCGGTCTCTCAGACGAGGACGCTGGAGATTTCGATTCAGCCGAGCAACTTCGTCCGTTTGAAGAACGGCGGATTGCAGGTGAACAACATCATAGCTCTTGCGGAGGGCACATGGACAGACTCCGCGGTAGGAACGCCGCTGCACTATCCTGCTCGTGTCCTCGAAAAGGACAACGGAAACTGGATAGGGAAAGGCATCTGGACACGGCATCAGGGCGGAGTGCCGAGGGCCATAACCGAACGAGTCGGTCTGATTAAGAATCCTCGATATGACGCAGAGACGAAGGCGGTGGTCGTGGACGGAGTATTCCACGGCAGATCGCAGGAGTCTCGCGACGTCATTCAGATGATAGAGGATGGAGAAGTCACCGACGTCTCCACGGAGGTCGGTGGCAAGGAAGTCTGGAATGCAGAGACGAAGCGGTACGAGGCCGCTAGTTTGGCATTCTACGGTTTCGCGACGGTCGACCGTGGCGCGTGTACTGCGTGCAAGATGAAGCGCAACGAGGCGGCTGAATGCGAGCAACTAGAACAGAAAGAGCGTGAGCAAATGGAGGCAAAAGAACTGGAGCAGAAGCTCGCCGCTCCTGAGACCGAAAAGGCCGAACTAGCGAAGAAGGCAGACGCTGACAAGGCGGAGCTAACGAAGCAGCTCGAGACCGTTTCGAAGACGAGAGCAGACGAGGAATCCGCGCACAAGGAGGCGGTCAAGGCGATGGAGGCCAAGATCACCGACTACGAGACGCGGATCAAGGAACTCGAGAAGACTCCGGCTCCTCCGCGTACCCTTCCGGGGACGGGGGAGGAGAAGCCGCCGATGATTCAGTTGGAGGTCATAACTCCGGCTAGGATCTGGAACGGGGAGGTCTCTCGGGCGTAAACCCTAGAGAACAGGAGGAAGAAGAATGGCAACAGACAGAACAGCATTCCCGGCGACCAAGGCAGAAATCCTAGTTGCGGGGAATAACGTGCAGAGCTTCATAGCCAGTGGAGCCATCACAAAGGGCCAGGTCGTGGCGATAGACGCGACTGGTGTGACCATGACGGTCAGAGCGGCAGTAGTGGAGTCCGGAGAGGCTCCCGTCGGTGTCGCCATTGCCTCAGTGACGGCCGCAGAAGCTACTGCGGGAAAGCAGGTACCGGTTGCGATGATCGGTTGCATCGTCTACGTCTCGAACTACGCGAGCGACGTGGACATGGATGCGGGCGACCTCGTGACCACGAACGACTGCGCCATAGGTGGCTCAGTGATAGCGTGTTCCGGAGCAGCGACTCAGGAACTCGTTGGAAGGATGCTCGAGGACTCAACCGGAGCTTCTCTCACTATGGAGAAGATGCTGGTTCTCTGCGGGTGCACGAGCGTAATCCACGCCTAAGGAGATGGGTGAAATGGAAACAGAAACAAAGAGAGACTTGTCTGCATACTTTGAGCCCATCTTCAAGATAGTGGGCGGGTACGCAGACAACACAGAGAAGAGAGAGCTAGTCAAGAAGATCCCGGCGAAGCTCGGATGGCCTCAGGGAGACAAGACAGTCCCGATCAGGGAGCTGCTTCTCGCTGATGTCGCGGACACCACACTCATACAGACGGCGGTGTACGACTCCATCATCAAGGGAGCGTCACCCGCACAGTGCATGAGACAGGCGTTCAATGTGTGGCCTATGGCCGGCAACGCGATGACAGTGAACATCGGTGCTACCAAGGGCTACGCGGCTGAGGTAGCCGAGGGCGCTGAGGTTCCGAGGACGACCGAACACCCGACGAGCGCAACCCTCACCTGCAAGAAGTACGCCGACAGGGCGGAGATCACGCAGGAGATGATAGACGACGCGGTCGTACCGGTGATTCAGTACGAGCTGGAAGTCGCGGGTCTTAGGCTTGAGAACGCGCTTAACCGGCTGGTCCTAGACGCGCTCA
>JAZDPI010000056.1:0-2199 GCA_043797775.1 Candidatus Eiseniibacteriota bacterium | reverse complement strand
CGGATTTCGACGGGAACGGGCTCAAGGACATCTTCCTGATCTCAGACCGCAAGCTGCTGGTGTTTCTTCAGGAGGAGAAGGGCGTGTTGCGGCCGGAGCCGTCGTTGACGCTCAAGGCGGAACTCCACAGGTCGCAGGAGGGTACAGGCCGCGTCGTGAACGTCGCGTTGTGGGTGTGCGACGTGAACGGCGATTCGCGCGCGGACGTCGTCTCGTTCGTCGCGGAAGGTTCGCTGGCGGAGCTTGAGAACATGACGAGCTCGACGCTCCTGTTTCTCAACCGCGGACGCGACGGCTTTCCGGAGACGCCCGACAGCATCATCAACATCAAGGGGATGCTCGTTGGAAGCTGGGTCGGCGATTTCGACGGAGACGGCTGCGCCGACCTGCTCATGACCTCCGTGAAGACGGACTTCACAACGGCTATGATGAAGTACGTCTCGAAGCAGACGCAGGTCGACTATGCTATCCACCTGTTCGACAAGCAGGCTGGCGCGTTCGTCGTCGGGCCGGGCTATCTAGGGCAGGAGCGGATCATGGCGGAGGACGGTTCGCTCTGGAAGCTGCTGGCGCAGTTCAACGGCGACGTGGACGGCGACAAGATTTCAGACCGCGTGGGCGTTCGCGGCAGGGACGGCAAGGACGGCAAGACCCTCCTCTATGCACGCCATGGCAGGCGCGGCTCGAAACCGAACACGATGACGTTCGACAAGAAACCGATGTTCGAGACGGAGGTGGAGAAGGGCGGGATGCTCCGGCTGATCGATATCGACACCGACGGCCGGACGGAGCTGGTGTACCAGACAGGGAAGGCGGTGGATGTGGTCGTCTTGAAGTGATGACGCGCATTGGGCGCCCGTCCAATCTCAGGCGAACCTCTCTTAGCGTTTCGTTTGGAGGGTCGAATCCCATGTTGCAGAGCACGTCCATAAGGACGAGGCGCCCGGAGCGGAAGCGATCAAGGCTTTTGTTCGCCTGCAGGCTCCTGTGCTTGGTTTCTCCCTTTCTTCTGATTGCTTCGTGCAAGAGCGGGGCTAGCGCAGATTCTCCCCAAAGAACAGAAACGATCAGACTCCACTGGCAGAGGATTTCACCGGAACTGGCCGGCAAACAGTACTTGGGAACGAGCTGTACGTCATTGTTTGATGAGATTCCAGACTACTACCTCGCGGGTGTCGTCGAGGATGCCGGCTGCAATCTCGTCGTTCTACACAAGCGTGACAAACCGAGGTCTTTTCGACCCTTCACGGCAGATTTGGGCTTTCCATTCCCAGTGGAACTTGCCGTGAATCTCGCCGAGCTCCGCTGGGGACTGATGATCATGAGCTACGAGGATTTCCTCATAGTGGATCTGTATCCTGATGGAAAATCCGACTGCGATCGGGATGTGACGTACGCGACATACATGACCGAGGAAGAGCCGGACTATCTCAAGAGGTTGGATGAGACCCTTGAGGTGGATTTCTTCGAAGTGGGAGAACTTGCCCTTCTCGAGTATATTTCAGAGGTCGCCAGACTGCCGATCGAAATTGACGATTATTTGAAGTGGAACAAATTGTGGTTCCCTGA
The DNA here is from genome assembly GCA_043797775.1 of Candidatus Eiseniibacteriota bacterium. Lineage (GTDB taxonomy): Bacteria > Eisenbacteria > RBG-16-71-46 > JAFGJU01 > JAFGJU01 > JAZDPI01. The sequence goes on along the minus strand of JAZDPI010000056.1, from coordinate 630 downwards.
CAAGATGGGGGAAGGAGAGCAGAAACCCGAGCTGCCGGACTTTTCTACGTTCAAATCAACAACGGGTACATTGCGAGACATTCTCGCTGTCGTGGCGGTCACAACAGGCACGGTATTCGAATATCACCGGGACAAGATAGTCGTCAGGTACAAGACGCACGAGGAGAACTGAGCAATAGCGGACAGGTGGGTCAGGCTTCGAAAAGGGAACATGGCTTCGCTGGGTTGGGGGGGTGCAACCGAGCGATGTCGAGAAGGCCGGCTCGAAGCCGGCTGCTGCGCGGATGGACAGGCTTGGGCACGTCTTTGCGTTGAAGCGGTGACATCCGCACCATGGCCGCTTGCTTACGCGCGCGGCTCGGATCGCGCCGCGCCCGTGAAACAGTGCCGCGACCGTGAGGGAGCGGAAAAACACGGGAAACATGGGGTCGAAGCATGAGGTCAGACGTGAGAAGCAGAAGACGCTTTGCAGGACCGAATTCTGTCTCCGATTCTGCTGAAAAGACTCCTTGGCTGTCATGCCGAACTCGTTTCGGCATCTCCTCTACCCTCGGACAAGGAGATTCTGAAACGAGTTCATGATGACAAAACCGGGGTTTTTCAGCAGAATCTACTTTCCACCTCTGACCC
>JAZDPI010000021.1:0-3675 GCA_043797775.1 Candidatus Eiseniibacteriota bacterium | reverse complement strand
CATACTGCCTCCTTGGGTTCACCTTGATTCGAACCAGACGATTGTATCACGTGCCCGAACAACGATGAAGGGGTTTCACCGCGGCGGGCTGGGTCCCACACCACCCTTGACTTCCGCCTTCCCCCGGGCGTATGCTTTCCTTTGGACGGCTCTTTCTTCCCGTGTAGAGAAAGGAAAGGGGTAAACATGAGTGCAAAGGTATTCTTTGTAGCAGTGCTTCTTCTTGCCACTTTCGCGGCCGCGGGCTGCTACACTGTCCTCAAGCACCCCGAAGGCACGGCGATGATGGACGAGTCCTATCAGCGCAAGAGCTGCATGGATTGTCATGCGTCCACGCAGTTCTACCACTACGACCCTTACTGGTACGGCTACTACTATCCGTACAGCTGGTGGGACTACTACGGCAGTCCATGGTGGTACCGCGACTACTGGTACTACGGCTCGCCTGGGGAGTCCGCGCCTGTGGAGGAAGGCGGCAGGCACATGTGGTCGGCTCCCAGCCTGCGCGCACCTGATCCGTCGGTCTACAAACCGGTCGTGAGGCCGCCCGAAGGCAAGTCCGGCGAGGGTTCGGAAAAGAAACCTCCCGAAAGCTCAAAGACACAGGAGAAGAAGGACGAGCAAAAAGACAAGAAGCGTCACATGTGGAGTAGATGAGGCTCGTATCCCGTGAGGCAAACTCTAATTACAGGAGGATGGAGATGATTGCACTCTGTCTGCGGAAGAAACTTCTCACTCTGGCCTCGCGCTCGCTGCTGCCTGCTGTTGCTATAGCTATGTTTGTGATATCTCCGCCGGCTTCCGTCGCTCAGAGCCTCCCCGAAATTCCGATCATCTACGATTTCGGTATCGGTGCCCGTGCCATGGGCATGGGGCAGGCGCACGTGGCCGTGTGTGAAGACGCGTCCGCCATGTTCCACAATCCGGCCGGCCTTGCACAGGTGCGGAGAATAGAGCTCTCTGCCGGCTTCACCCACTTGAGCGAAGACCTCGATGTTACTGAGTTCGGAAGAACCGTTACGTCCACGCTGGGAAGCACCCAGCTCAGCTCGCTGGGCCTCGCGTATCCCTTCCCCACTTACAGGGGAAGCCTCGTGATGGGCTTCGCTTACAACAGAACCAGAAACATGGATTCCGACTACATGAGGTACGGCTTCAATCCGTACTACGAACTCCCAGAGGGAACTGCGGCGGGATGGGAGAAGGAGCAGATCTTCGAGAGAGGCGGCATTTCGAACTACACGGTCGCCTTCGGCCTCGACGTTTCGCCTGAAGTTGCCGTGGGCGCGAGCTTCTCCTACCTGAACGGCAAGTCAGAGAGGACGTTCGGCCGAACGGCCGTCTGGCAGATTGACGCCTCGTCCATTCCCGAGGAATATCTCAAGGTCGACGACGCCGACATCAGCGGCTGGACCGCCTCCCTCGGCACGATCGCCAAGCTGGGTAACGTGGCCCGACTGGGGCTCACCGTGAAGCTTCCTGAGCACATCACCCTGGACGGGGCCGAATTCATCGACGAGTATGACCCCGACATAGACGAGTACCTCCACGAGGAGTTTCTCTTCGAGGACGAGATCATTCTCCCTCTCTCCTTCACGGCGGGCGCATCGGCCGCTCCGGTGCCGGGGCTTATCTTCGCAGTTGACGCGAGGTACACCGACTGGAAGCAGATCGACTACGCCGGCCCGATAAGGGTCGACAACTTCTACGCGTACGGGGCGACAACCTCCCTACGCTTCGGCACGGAGTTCATGTTTCCGTTCGCGCCCCTCAGGATAAGGGGCGGATTCTTCACGGAGCCTCTCGCGTTCAAGCTCCTGCCCGACATCTCCAACTCGGGAGAAATAAAGATCGCGCAAATAGACGAAGACGGGAAGTTCTACACGCTGGGGGCGGGCCTTCTACTGGCAGAGTCCTTCACGATAGACCTGGCGTGGGTGCACGGAGGGTTTGAGAGGTCGATTCCCAATTACTCGGAGAAGAAAACGATAGACAAGATCTTTGTGACGGCGGGATACAGATTCTAGCCCCGCGTCCGGGAGCGGACTCCGTGCGCAGGCGGTTTTGCCTATCCCGCAGTCGCGCCTTCAACAATTGCCGCCCGGCCCCTGTGCCTGGGCGGCAGCCCTACTTCTTCCCCGCTTCCTTTATGAGCTCGAGGGCTATTATGTTCTTCTGTATCTGATTCGTGCCTTCGTATATTTGCGTGATCTTGGCGTCTCTCATCATCTTCTCGACGGGATAGTCGCGCATGTAGCCGTATCCGCCGAAGATCTGCACGGCCTCGGTCGTCACCTTCATGGCGACGTCTGAGGCAAAGAGCTTCGCCATCGCGGACTCCTTGGAGACGTCCTTCGCTCCCGAGTCTAATGCCTTCGCAACCGCATAGACGAGTGCGCGTGCCGCCTCGACCAATGTAGCCATGTCTGCCATCATGAACTGTATTCCCTGGAAGGACGCGATGGACCTGTCGAACTGGTGCCGCTCCTTTGCGTACCGTATGGCCTCGTCGAGCGCGCCCTGGGCAATCCCGACTGCCTGAGCCGCCACACCCGGCCGCGACTGGTCGAACGTCTTCATGGCGATGAGAAAGCCCGTGCCCTGCCGGCCCAGAAGACTCGCGGCGGGCACCGCGCAATCGTTGAAGGCGAGCTCCCGGGTGGCGGATGCCCGGATGCCCATCTTCTTCTCCTTTTTCCCGAAGGTGAAGCCGGGCGTGTCCTTCTCGACTATGAAGGCGCTGATGCCTCTGATGCCCCGCCCCTTGTCGGTTTTGGCGAAGACCGTGTATATGGCCGCTTCACCGCCGTTGGTTATCCACTGCTTCGTGCCGTTCAGCACAAACGTATCACCCTTCTTCACGGCCGTGGTCTCGAGGGCCGAGGCGTCGCTCCCGGCGTTGGGCTCCGTCAGCGCAAACGCCGCCAGCTTCTGGCCGCTCGCCACCTGCGGAAGGTATTTCTTCTTCTGCTCCTCGTTCCCGAAAAGCAGAATCGGAATGGCTCCCAGAGCAGACGCGGCGTAGCTCACCGCCACTGCCCCGCAGGCACGGCTCAGCTCTTCCGTCGCCACACAGAGGTCAAGGCAGCCTCCGCCCGTGCCTCCGTACTCTTCCGGAATGTAGACTCCGAAGAGCCCCGCCTGGGCCAGAACCTTCATGATGTCCCACGGGAATTCCTCTTTCTCATCCAGCTCGGCCCTGACGGGCAAGACGCGCTGGGTCGCAATCTCCCTCGCCAGATCTCTTATCATTTCCTGATCTTTCGTGAGAAAATACTCCATCACCTACTCCTTCGGCAGAAGCTCCAGCTTATCCAGTGCATGACGGGCGGCCGCCTGCTCGGCTTCCTTCTTACTCTTCCCTTTTCCGGTGCCGAGAATCCTACCCCTGACGCTCACCTGGACCGTGAACAGTTTCTCGTGCTCCGGGCCGCTTTCCGAGAGCACTCTGTAGTGAGGATGGACTCTGTGCTCGCCCTGTATGTGCTCCTGGAGAATGCTCTTGTAGTTCGTGTGCGTGGAATCCCGGACTATCCTCCTTGCGTCAACCAGAAGTTGCTCGCCGATAAACCTGCGCGCCGCTTCGATGCCCTGGTCGATATAGACGGCGCCTATCACTGCCTCGAACGTATCCGCCACGGTGGAGGTCCGGTCACGCCCCCCCGTCTCAGTCTC
>JAZDPI010000001.1:0-6260 GCA_043797775.1 Candidatus Eiseniibacteriota bacterium | reverse complement strand
TTGATCTGCGCCTCCATCTGGGCGTCTATTGAGATGGCCTTGTTCTTCTCCTGGAATCTGCGAAGGCTGTCCTCCGACGCCTTGAGGGTCTTTGTCGTCTCCGCCAGCCGCTCCTCGAGGAAACCCCTGGTGCTGCCCGCTCTTGAACTGCTGACTTGCTGGTTGATGGTGTTCAGCCTTTCGACGAAACTGTTGGCGACGTCCGCCGCCCGCTGCCTGTCGGTGTCCTCGAAGCTCAGAGTGACAAGACCCTCTGCCCCGACTTTCACTCTCGTGTGCGTAAGGCATTCCTTCACGGCGTCGTCCATCGTCTTCGACTTGTAACGATCTTTGAGCCCGTGCTTCCTGACGACTGCTTCGACCGCCGTTCTGCTTTTGAGGATGGAGGCGTACACATGCGAGGGCGTGGCGAAGGCAGGCAACACCATTTCCTGCCCGCCCGCCATGCCTATACCCTGGAGAAAGGACGTTGCAAGCCCCATGAAAGAGGTCTCTCGTTCCGGGGGGAGTATCGAGGTGGTGGCCGTGTACCAGTTGGGCAAGAGAAACAAGACTGCCGCGGCAACAACACAGATTACAAATGTGGTTCTGAAAACGAATCGTCTCCACTTCGTTATCGTGGAGAGCAGGTGATAGAAAGTCACTCTTCCAGATTCCAAAGGCTTCCCTCTCCGAGCCTGTGCTTCGAATCGCGGCGAATGCTAGCACGCTCAAGAACGGCGTGTCAAGGAATCCCCGGCACGGCACGAATCACCGGCACGAGCCCGCCGCCCGAACGCGCGCTCACTTCTTCGTGGCCTGATCCACGATCAGGTATATCGTGGCGATCTGGGCGAGAAGCGAGACCGTGTCCTTGAAAAGCGCCCAGCGCGCGCCTTCGGGTCTCGCCGGGACCAATACGGTATCGTTCGGGCGCAGAACGCCGGCCTCACTGCGCGAGACGGACTGGCCTGTCGCGTACCGTCTCACCTGAATCTTCCCTCCGGCGGCCTTGCTCGTGAGGCCGCCCGCTTCCCGCAGGTAATGACCGGCGCTCTTGCCGGGAACGTAAGGAACGTAGCCCGGCTTCTTGACCTCGCCGGTGACCTGAACGTAGCCGATTCTCTTCGGGACCTCAATGATGTCTCCGGACTCGAGAAGCAAGTCCTCTTCGGTCCTATTGTCGTTGAAGAGCCTGGAGAAATCGATTTCAACTCGTCCGGCCTCCCCGGACGAGAGAGAATGGGGCCTGATTATTCTTGCGGCGCTGAGATCCGCCTCCGGGGTGAAACCCCCCGCTCGCATCACCACGTCAGAGAGTCTGTCCTCCCGCCTGTTGATTGCGTAGTAGCCGGGAAAGAGAACCTCGCCCGTCAGGAGAACCTGATAGTGTTCGAGGTAGTGCGCGGGCGTCCTGACGTACACCCTGTCGCCCTTCCTGATTTCGAGATCGCTTCGGCCCTCCGTCACGGCAGCCAAATCGAAGAACTCAGACTCCGTCGTCTGGCTGTCGACGAAGTGCCGGATTTCCCCCTTCTCGAGCGAGGCCTCGGGCACAACGCCTCCCACCAACCGCAGGACCTGCGCCAATGTCTCCCCCTCCACCAGCTCGTACGTGCCGGGGAACATCACGCCGCTGATCGAGAAGCAATGCCGGATCTTCGGGACGTAGATGACGTCACCGTCCTGAAGGTGAGGGTTGTGGGAAACGTCACCCAGGTTGTAGAACAAGCTCAAGTCCGCCCTCTCGGCGGAGCCGTTCCGGTGCCTTATCTCGATGTTTCTGCACGAGGACGTCTCCCTCAGCCTCGGGCCCAGAGTGTCGCTCTTCGCGACGGCCAGTATCTCCGAGACCCTGGTCGCTCCCGAGGCAACGTAAGAACCGGGCGATTCGACGTCTCCCGAAACGAACACCTTGAACTCCCGCAAGGCAACCAGCCGCACTTCGACCTCGGCCCCGCGAAGCGACGAAAGAACGGCAGAAGAGACGGCAGAGCGAACCTCCTCCAGGGTCTTTCCAGCAACAGAAAGACTCCCGAAGTCCGGAATGAATACCCTGCCTTCCGCGTCGACTTCGAGCCGCACCTGAAAACGCACCCTTCCCCACGCCTCTACCTGCAGGGCATCACCCGGCCCGAGCACGTATTCCGACGGATTCACCGGGCCGTCAAGAATGTGACGCTTCTCCTCGAGCGAAGCCTGGCGCGGGGAGAGTCCCCCCGGCGTGTCGATTTGGGAAAGCCGGACTCCGTCGAAGGCACGCGCGGCCCCGGCAAGAAACGGCACAGCCTGGAGCAGCGCGGCCGCGAGCAGAAAGACCGCGAACGAAGAGATCGGACGATGAACGCTGACCCTCATGGCCTCTGTCTCCTCAAATCACCCTTGTGTTCCCTGGGCAGAACGTTTCCCCTCCGTCGTCGGGCTTTCGCCCTGCCGGAAGGCCGCCCCGCGACGGCATATTCCCGTCACGGACCGGTTCTTGTGCTCAGCCAATCTTCGAGGACGGCGGCTATTCGCCGGGAGGCCTGACCGTCCCAGAGGGGAGGTATTCTCCCCGCCTTCCCTTTCCCGTCGAGTATCGCGACTGCCTCTCTCACGATCCTCTGCGAATCCGTCCCCACGATGGTGTTGGTTCCGTCGGTCACGGTCACCGGTCTTTCCGTGTTCTCCCTGAGGGTCAGACACGGGATTCCCAGGACCGTCGTCTCCTCCTGTATGCCTCCCGAATCTGTGAGCACCAGCCTCGAGGACATGAGGAGTCTTAAGAAATCAATGTAGCCCAGGGGCTCCAGAAGAATAAATCGTTCCATCTCCTTCAGCTTCTCTTTCACGGCCCCCGATGCGAGCGCCTTTCTAGTACGCGGATGGACCGGAAAGACGACCGGAACGTGGCGCTGGATTTCACCCATCGCGGTCACGATGCCGAGGAGGGTGCCGGCGGTGTCGACGTTGCTCGGCCGGTGAAGGGTCAGGACCGCGTAGTCCCCCTCTGCCAGCGACAACCTGGTCAGCACGTCCGATTTCCTCGCGACCTCGACGTGTTGTCTCAGGCTGTCTATCATCACGTTACCGACGAAATGGATCCGCTCCCTCGGGATGCCTTCGCGTATGAGATTCGCTTCGGCGTCCTCGCACGTGGTGAAAAGAAGCTCGGAAAGCGAGTCCGTGACCACGCGATTGACTTCCTCCGGCATGGTCCTGTCGAAGCTCCGTAATCCCGCCTCCACGTGCGCCAGAGGCACGTGCAGTTTCACGGACGTGATCGAGCACGCGAGAGTGGAATTGACGTCCCCCACCACCACGACCAGACCCGGCCTGTCCTCGAGAAGAATCTTCTCGAATTCTATCATTATCCGAGCCGTCTGCCTGGCGTGGGAGCCGGAGCCCACCCCCAGGTATCTATCGGGCTCGGGAAGGCCAAGCTGCTCGAAAAACACGCCGGACAATTCCCGATCGTAGTGCTGGCCCGTGTGAACAAGGATCGGCCTCATCCCGGAGATCTTCCTGACTTCCTCGAGAATCGGAGCGATCTTCATGAAGTTTGGCCGCGCTCCGCCGACAAAAATCGTCTTCACCTCGGTCGCTGCCCCCGCCTCAGGACCGATACATGCCGGAGTAGTAAGTCCTGTAGGCCTCACTCGACTTAATCTTCTCCCACCACCGCCTGTTCGCTGCGTACCACTCCACTGTCTCGGCAAGCCCGTCTTCAAAGGACACCTCGGGTCTCCATCCGACCCGTTCTCTTATCAACGTCGTGTTGAGCGCGTAACGTCTGTCGTGCGAGGGCCGGTCTTGAACGTGCTGCAGAAGACCCGCCGGCTTCCCGAGAAGGCGCAGTATTCGCTCGGAGATATCGAGCACCGAAAACTCCTTCCCCGAGGCTATGTTAAACACTTGCCCTTCGATTCCCTCCGCCTCGATTATGGCCTTGAGGGCCGAGCAGTGGTCTCGGACGTGAATCCAGTCCCTCATGTTCCTGCCCGTGCCGTACACGGGCAGCTTCCTGTCCTCCAGCCCGTTCGTGACGAAGAGGGGAACAAGCTTCTCCGGATACTGGTTCGGCCCGTAGTTGTTGCTGCAGCGCGTCACGACCACGGGAACCTTGAAGCTGGCGTAGTAAGAGAAGGCGAGCCTGTCGCCTCCCGCCTTGCTCGCCGAATATGGGTTTGTCGGCATGAGCGCGTCCCCCTCGCGCGCCGGCTCACCCATTATCTCTCCGTACACCTCGTCCGTGGAGATCTGCACGAATCGCTTGAGGCCCTGCCTTCTCGCGGCCTCCAGGAGCACGTAAGTGCCGTAGACGTCCGTCAGCACGAAGCTGGAGGGATCCCCGAGGGACCTGTCGACGTGAGTCTCGGCGGCGAAGTTCACACACACCTCGCATCCCACCATCGCCTCCCCCGCGGTCTTCGCATCACAAATATCGCCACGAATGAACTTGTAGCGGCTGTTTCCCTCGAGCTCCTTCAGGTTGTCGAGGTTCCCGGCGTACGTCAGCTTGTCCAGCACGACAACGCTCGCCTCGGGATAGTCTCCGATGATGCGTTTGACGAAATGGCTTCCGATGAAACCGGCCCCGCCGGTCACGAGGTACCTCGCCCGTCTTCTCCAGTTCGCCTCAACCATCTCTTCTCTCCCAGTTGTACGGAATCTCTCCGCCGTGTGGGTCAATCCTGTATTCGTCCGGGCAGGAACGATTGTAGGGAAGGTTCGGGCAGTTGACGAGATAGCCGGGCTCGGTCCCGACTGCCTTCATGCCGTGGACCACGTACGGGGGAATGACGAGGAGAATGGGGTTCTGCTCGCCCATGAAGAACTCGTTGACCTGCCCGTGAGTGGGAGAGTCTTTCCTCTGGTCGTAGAGAACGACCTTCATCATTCCCCTGACTATCGTGAAGTAGTCCGTCTGAAGCTTGTGATAATGCCATCCCTTCACGACGCCCGGGTAGGCCACGGAAAGGTACACCTGTCCGAACTTCTCGAAGGCCTCGTCGTCGCAACGGAGCATCTCCATCACGAAACCCCGTTCGTCGGGGATGACCTTGAGTGTCTTGATCTTCACGCCGTCGATCATGCGTCACCTCTTACATATGTGCAGTTGTCTTCTTGCCTCGGCCCACGCCGAAATACTTGAACCCCATCGCACTGACTTCGTCCGAATCGTAAATGTTCCTGCAATCCACCATTACCGGCATCTTCAAGAGACCCTTGATCCGAGCCAGATCAAGCCTCCTGAACTCGTTCCACTCTGTGAAGATGACCAGGGCGTCGCTGCCATCGCAAACCTGGTAGGCGCTCTTGCAGTATTCGGCGCCCGGAAGGGCGGCGCGGGCGCAATCCATGGCGACGGGATCGAAAACCCTCACCCGGGCCCCCCGCGACATCACACGCTTGGTCACGTCTATTGCTGGGGATTCCCTCACGTCGTCCGTGTTGGGCTTGAAGGAGAGTCCGAGCACCCCGATGGTCTTTCCCCTGAGGGGTCCCACCGCGGCCAGGATCTTGTTGAAGACGAAGTCCCTCTGAGTCCTGTTTATCTTGAGAACGGCCTTGGCTATCTGAAGCTCGCACCCCGCGTCCTTTGCGAAGCGAACAAGTGCGCTTGTGTCCTTCGGCAGGCAGGAACCGCCTATGCCCGGGCCTGCGTGCAGAAACTTCGGGCCGATCCTTCTGTCCAGACCCATCGCCTTCGCGACGACCTGAACGTCGGCTCCCAGGGCCTCGCAAAGCCTCGCCATCTCGTTCACAAAGGATATCTTGGCGGCCAGGAAGGCGTTCGAGGCATACTTGATGAGCTCCGCCGTCTCAACGGCGGTCTTCACCATCGGGGTCTCTATCAAGTACAGCGGGTCGTATATCTCTGAGAGAATATCTTCCGCCTTCTTGCTGGAAGTCCCGAAGACGACTCTGTCCGGCTTCATGAAGTTCTCGATGGCGGAGCCCTCTCTCAGGAACTCCGGATTCGAGGCCACGTCGAACGACACGTTCTTCTTCCTGTGCTTCTCCACGATCTGTCTGACCGCGGCGCCGGTCCCGACGGGCACGGTGCTCTTCTGCACTATGAGCTTGTAGTCGCGCATATTCTCGGCAATCTCCCTGGCAACCGCATGCACGCCGGAGAGGTCCGCCTCACCCCGCTTGTTGGCGGGCGTGCCGACGGCGATGAAGAGCACCTCGACCCTGTTCACCGTCTCCTTCAGGGAAGGACTGAAGCTCAGCCTCCCCTCTCTGCAGTTTCTGCTCACGATGTCCAGGAGTCCGGGCTCGTAGAAGGGCATCTT
>JAZDPI010000350.1:0-7756 GCA_043797775.1 Candidatus Eiseniibacteriota bacterium | reverse complement strand
ATGCGAACACACTGATCGTCGGCAACACGATGCGCCCCATCACGGACAGGCTCAAAGTGTCCAGGGAAAAGCTGGCTTTCATCATCGATGCGACGGCAGCGCCGGTGGCGAGTCTGGCGATCATATCGACGTGGATCGGCTACGAGGTGGGGCTGATCGGCGACTCGTGCTCGGCACTGGGCATATCACAAAATCCATATCTCATTTTCTTGGAGACCATCCCCTACAGATTTTACCCGATACTGGCGCTCGTGCTGGGGTTTTCCGTCGCCATAAGCGGCCGGGACTTCGGTCCGATGCTCAAGGCCGAGAGAAGGGCCAGATTCCACGGCAAACCTCTCTCGGACACGGCGGTCCCCCTCGCCGACTTTGACTCTCCCTCCCTGACTCCGGAGCCCGGTGTGAGGGCCGGATGGTACAACGCCGTGGTGCCAATTCTCGTCGTCATCGTAGGCACGCTTGTCGGGCTCTACCTGAGCGGGAAGAGCGCCGCCCAGGCCGCCGCGGTCGGAGCAAGCGGGGCCGGGGCAGGAGCCAATCTCATCGCAACCGATATCGCCTTTCGCGACATCATCGGAAAGGCCGACCCGTACGCGACGCTCCTCTGGGCCTCCCTTCTTGGCTGTGCCACCGCCATCGCCCTTGCGACGGTACAGCGAATCCTCTCTCTCGCAAAGGCCATGGACGCATGGCTGGGTGGAGTCAAGGCCATGCTTCTGGCCATAGTCATTCTCATACTGGCCTGGTGCATCGGGGCCGTTTGTCGCGAGTTGCACACCGCGGACTTCGTAGTCAGGTTTCTCTCCGGCTCGGTGTCGCCGTTCTTCATTCCGGCGATTGTCTTCTTGGCGTCCGCCGCTGTCAGCTTTGCGACCGGCACCTCGTGGGGCACGATGGCAATCATACTGCCCATCGCCATCCCGCTCTCCTACAAACTCTCGATTGACGCGGGACTCGACCCAACGCAGCAGCATACGATCCTGATAGGAGGGGTGTCGTCCGTCCTTGCAGGAGCGGTCTTCGGCGATCACTGCTCTCCGATCTCCGACACAACGATAATGTCATCCATGGCTTCAGCGTGCGATCACATTGACCACGTGAAGACCCAGCTACCCTATGCGCTTTTAGCGGCAGCAGTGGGGATTCTGCTTGGCGACATACCGACGGCCTTCGGTCTGAGCCCGTGGATGTCCATACTCGGCGGTACAATTGTGATTCTCCTGTTCCTGAGATTATTCGCCCGCAGGGTGGCCGCGGGAGGCAGTCCTCACTCCTGAGGGCGCCCAAGCCGGAGGACAGCATGGCGAGAAAGACACGCGAAGCAGCCGGGGGCCCGGAAATCGCCCTTGTGAACGCAAACGTCATAACGATGGACGAGACGCTCCCTCACGCCGAGGCTTTCGTCATGAGAGACGGGAGGTTCATCTACGTCGGGACGACGGAAGAGGTCCGCAGCCTGGTCCCCAGCAAGACACATGTCATCGACCTCGAACATGCGACCGTTCTCCCGGGACTCACGGATTCGCACATCCATCTCATGGAGTTCGCTGCAACGCTGGTCGACCTCGACCTCTCCGCAGTCTCATCGTTCGAGGGACTCCTGGGGGCCGTCGCAAAACGTGCCGAGAAGACCCGCACGGGCGAGTGGATATTCGGGCGGGGATGGAACGAGACAAAATGGGAAGGCGAGCCGGGCTTTGACAGGAAGAGGCTCGACGCGGTGACTCCCTCGAATCCCACGTTTCTCCTCCGAATCGATGGACACGCAGCTTTCGTAAACTCGGCGGCACTGGAGGCGGCAGGGATAACTCGCCACACACCTGACCCCCAGGGTGGAAGGATACTGAGGGACGCTCAGAGCGCCGAGGCAACGGGCATGCTGATCGATGCGGCTACCGAGCTTGTCCGCAGGCTGGTGCCCGAGCCGTCCCCGGAGCAGAGACGCGACGTACTCGAACTGGCACTCAACACGCTGGCCTCGAACGGCCTCACGTCGGTTCACGAAGTTGCTGTTAACAGGGAACTTCTGGAGCTTCTTCTCGACATGGAATCGTCATGGAGGCTTCCGGTGCGAGTCTACGGCATGCTCTCGTACGACGAGAAGCTGATGGAAGAACTTGCACCCCTCAAGGACCCCGCAATCCATAGCGGCTGGGTCACAATCAAAGGAGTCAAGCTGTTCTTGGACGGAGCGCTGGGCTCGAGAGGAGCCCTGCTTGCCGAACCTTACAGCGACGACAAAGGAAACCAGGGCGTGGCGATTCTCACGAAAGAGGAAATGCTCTCACGGGTCAAGAACATACTCAGACTGGGATATCAACCTGCCGTCCACGCCATAGGAGATCTGGCAAACAGAATCGTGCTCGACGTGTACGAGGAGTGCCTGAGCGAGGAAACGTTCAGTCACCTCAGGCCGAGGATAGAGCACGCGGAGGTTCTCTTCCATTCGGACGTCTTCCGATTCGGCAGCCTGGGAATCGTCGCCTCGGTACAGCCCATTCATCTCGCGGGCGACATTGGGTGGCTCGAAAGCAGGCTGGGGGCCGAGCGGGTGAGAAACGCTTTCCTGTGGCGTTCCCTGCTCGACGGAGGTGCTCGCTTGATTTCGGGCTCCGACTGCCCCATCGAGTCTCCGAATCCCTTCCTCGGGCTCCATGCGGCCGTGACGCGACAGAATCTGGCGGGCGAGCCTGCCGGAGGGTGGTTCGCCGGCGAACGCCTCACCGTGGAAGAGGCTCTCCGCAGCTACACCCTCGACGCCGCCTACGGAAGCTTCCAGGAGCACATGTGCGGGTCGATTGTCGCAGGGAAGTCCGCCGACTTCACAATAGTGGACCGGGACATATCGACGGTGCCTTTCGACGAGATTCCCGGGACCCGGGTTCTGTGCACGTTCGTGGAGGGCCGCGAGATAAGAGCACCCCTGGCCCACTAGCCGCTCAAACAGCCCCAGCCTCAAACCTCACGGCCCGGCCAAGGAACGTTTCTTGCAACCTACTTCTGCAGTCTGAGGCCTTCGTGTGCTGTCCGCACGGAGTGGAAACGGACTTCTCATCTCGTTGATTCACAATAGAATACTGTGCCGGCGTGTCGGGCACGGGCGGGCCGGCGACAGCGAACCGTTGCTTTGGGGCCACGGCTGTTGCGCGGAGCAAACGGTTAAACCTTTCCCGCGTTTCCTGTGTCAAACAGGGCGAACACGGAGAGATGATGACAGAGAGAGAAAGAGAGCTTCTCGACGCGTTTGTGGAAGGAAACGAAAGCGCCTTCGAGGAGCTCATAACGGAAAGCAGAGAAAGGATTTATAGAACCGTGATGAGAATAGTGAGAAACCACGAAGACGCCCTTGACGTGATGCAGGACTCGCTCGTCAAGGCGTTCCGGAAAAGGAAGAGCTTCCGAGGGGACTCCAGCTTTTCGACGTGGCTCACTTCCATCGCCGTGAGAGAAGCCATAAACAGGGTCAAGCGCGACAGATTCAGGAACGCGATTTCTCTGAGTCTGCTTGGCTCAAGACCCGCACCCGAAAAGCACAACCCGGATGCAGAAGCGGAGCGCTCTATCACAGAAGAGAGAATCGACGCCGCCATTTCACAATTGCCGCCCGTACAGCGGGCCGTCTTCACCATGAAATTCCATGAGGACTACACGTTGCGGGAAATAGGTGAACTGGTGGGCTCTTCTGAGGGCGCTGTGAAGGCCAGCTACTACCACGCCGTGAGGAAGCTCAGGATGAGCCTCAGGGACCTGCGAGAGAACCCAAGAGAAAGGAAGTGAGTTCGCTTGAAGAAGTGCGTTTCGGAGGAAGTTCTGCTGATGCTGGCCGAGAAGGAGCTCGACGCCGACTCCGCTTGCCGCATAAGAGAACATCTGCGTTCGTGTGAGCGCTGCAGGGACCTCTTCGAGGAATACGAGAGAACGCTTACTCTTCTCTCTGAGGAGAGGATCGATGTGCCGGGGCAGGCAGAATGGGCCCGGCTGAGAGAGACTGTTGGGGAGAGGCTCGGCAGAAAAGGGGCGGCCCGGCCCGCCTGGGTCTATGGAGTCGCCGGCGCCGCGGCCTGCGTTCTCATGATAATCCTTGCCGTGCGCCCCGACGTTCTCCGCAGGCACGAGAGGCTCCCCGAAGTCGCACGAAGCGAAGCTCCTACAGTGACGTCCGGCAAGGGCGTTGCCCGGGAATCCGAGCTCACACGAGAGCCCGAGCTTGCACAGGAATCAGAGGCAACGAGAGAAGAACGTCCGGGAACCGTTCGAGACGAGACGGCCGCCCTCGAGGAAACCGGGCCTCCCGGGGCTCAAGTCGCTCAATTTACTCTGAGCCTTGCAAGCCTGAGCAGCGACGAGCTCTCAGAGCTGGATGATCTTACCGTTGTCTCCGGTGGACTCAGGAGCTCGGACGTGATGCTGCTCGATCTCACGGATGCTGAGATAGATGAGCTCATCAAGGATCTGGAGAGCACGCCTTCCCTGGAAAACGGGAATAGCCAGGGGACTTAGGATGGATTTCGACCCGTGGCAGTCACGCATGGGGAAACCTGGTTGGAAGGAGGGAGAGAGGATGAATTCAAGTAGAAGAGACGAAAGACTTGACGGTCTGAGAGTGCGGGCGAGGATCATGAGCTCAAGCTTTTCAGCAACAGGAAAGTTCCTCGCGTATGCAGCGGTTTCGATTGTGGCGGTGGCCGCACTTTCAGCCATGCCCGAGGATGCCCTGGCGCGCGCTCGCGCTGGGGGCTACGCGAGGGCCTGGACACCCGGCAGTTGTCTGCGTGTCAGCGCCACCACGGAGCCCGGCTACGCGAGCGACCGACTCCCCGGCGCGCGCCTGCGCATCAGAGACCCGGAGGTCTGCCTCGACTACCAGAGACCCCCGGGCCCAGCCGGATCGGGCGGGCCGGGCCGACCTGGTCCAAGAGGACCCGACAGATTCGGACAACCCGAAGGGGCGGGTCCCGGAGAGAGAGCCCTCAGGGCCGTGGATGCGGTCAGGATGAAATGGCTTATGAGAGAGCTCCGCGTGGACGAAAAGAAGGGAGAGATCATACGCAACACGTATGAGAAAGGGCTCGAGCGGAGGCGCGAGCTTCTGCAAGAGAGACTTCATTTGCTGGCGCAGATGCGCGAGATCGGTCTCAGACCTGAAGCGCCGGGAGTCCCTAACGCCGAAAGAGACACGCGCGAGGCCGTTCAGAGGTTCAGAGAAGTGGAGCGCGAGATCGCCACGGCGGGATGGGAGACTGAACAGGAGATCTTGGATCAGTTGGCGCCCGCTCAGAGGCTTCGTTACGTCCTCTTCAACGAGAGATTCGAGAGGCAGCTCCGGGATCGCATCCGTGCCCTCAAGCAGAGATGAGTCACTCGAATCGCGGCGGGCGGTGAAGTAACCGGCTCGGAAATTCCTAACCGATGCGACCTGGAAGGGAGGAAGAAAACATGAAACGGTTCTCGTTCGTGACCGCGGCGCTGGTGGCGTCGCTCTTAATGGTGGTGATCGGCTGCAGCAAGGACTCGACGCCCACGTCGACGTCGCAGCCGACCGCAGAGGAGCTGGCCATCCAGACAATGCTGGAGGCTTCGGAGTACGCTCTGCCCATGGATTTTCACTCGGATGAACAGTATGAAGGTGACGGCGTCCTGGCCGTACAATCCGAAGGCTACGAGGAAGGTGACGGCGTCGAGGTCATTCCCTGGGTCAGGTTCGTGAGAGTCATGAGGGTCACGCCGCGAGTGGAATACACGATCACCATCCCCGGAAGCGGCGGGGAGAACACGGCCAACGTGAGGATTATCCATCACCTGAGAGGCAATTTCATCGTGGACAACACTCGGGACGGCATCATAAATCCCTTCACCCGACCGTTCAGCTCGGCCGCCATCGTCAGGCTCTTGCTGACGAAGATTGACGACGCGTGGAGAGTGACCAAGGTATCACCCACGGACGTTCTCTCCACGAACGGCGGCGGTACGACCATCCGTATCGCGTGGGTGAGAGCCCGCTCTTCGAGCGGGATCACGCCGGACTTCGAACTCCTGTCACCGGACACTCTGCTTGCGCTCAATCAACTGCCGGCGGTTGCACCCGGTGACACAATTCGCATAGCGGCCAGGGCGCTCAACGCCAGCGAGGCCGGTTCGTGGCTCTTCCTGCACGTCCATTGCGGCGGTCGTCACGGCGAGGTCTACCACTGGAGAGTGCCGTTTCTGAGAGACGAGTCTGATCCCACCATGTTCTACATGAGATGGATCGCACCTCCGGGCGCGGAACTGCCGAGGGTGTTCCACCTTGCAGTTGATGCGATAGACTGGCACACGCTCTTTGGAGGGGAGGCTGCCATCTACAATTCTAGAATGTGGACCTTCCCGTGTATAGTCGGCGTTCCGTTGACGGCGGAAAACTAGACGCCTCGTGAGGCCGGTGGCTCAACCGCGCACGCTGATTGAGACGAGATGGGGGCTTTCGGCACTGTCCACGAAAGGAAACGCGGGTGCGAGCCACGCACACGCTTCCTTCATGAGCGGAGCACGGGAATCGCAAGACGCGGCTCCGGATGCGCGGTGAGCCGCAGGGGAAGACGAGTGCCCGACCCCGGAGGCGCAGCCGGACTCCGTAGCGAGCAGTAGCCTCGCGGTTGCATCCGACAGTCGCATCGCAAGAGTACCAGGCGCACCTCCGACGACAGGATCATCGAATCCTGCCTCGCGCAACACCTGCTCAAGAGAAGAGCGCGTCACCTGCGGTATCTCTATGATTTCTGCGGACACCACGTGCTCTATCGCGCCGGGCACGTCGGCAAGGGCCAGGGCACCCAACTTCTCCCTGGGTAGAAGTGCCAAACGGCGCGAGAGCGATGCTCGGGAGTCGAGCCGGCAGACGTACTCTGTTTCCTTCGGGGGAGAAAGCGTGCGCTTGACGAGGCCCAGGTACACGTTGCCCAGGTAGCGCTTGAAGCTCGTTTCATAACCGAGCGACTTGCCCGCCATCTCGTATTCCCAGTTGGCAGAGATGAGGCAGAGCGAACCTCCGGGCGGCAAGACCCTCCCCAGCTCGCTCGCACAGACAGAAAGATCCCCACCCAGCAGGATTGAGGAATCCGCGACAACGGTGTCGAAGGAGCGGGCCTCGAGCGGCAGTCTCCCGAAGTCGCTCACGGTTATCGTGTCCGTGGGCAATTTCACTGCCGATTCCACGGGCTCGACGGACGGTTCCGTGCACGCTTCCACGGACGACTTTCCGGGCGATTCCGCCGCGGATTCTACGGGCTCAAGGTGCGGCCCGTCGTGCGTCGGCCTCACGGTCAGGACAACTCGAGTGACGTCCTTGTCGAGCATCCCTGGGATGTCGGCCCACCAGTCTTCTTCGCACAGAAGGAGAACCCTGTGCGCGTTCAGGAGGCGGCCGGACAGCGCCAGCCCGTTGCAGAAGTGATACCAGTAGGCGCCGCCGCTCAGTCCCCGCGTGAAACAGAACCCTTCCCGGGCCAGCCTGTCGTAGCGAAGGCCAATCGGTTTAGCGGGTCTCAATTCCACTGAGAGAAGTCTCTTCTCGAGCGTCTCTTCGAGGACGTGATGAGCGTCCACAACGCCTCCTGAGAGGCCGGTTGCTCTGTCCCGGGTGCAACCCGCGCTGAATACCAGAACCCGTGCCGAAATGCCGGAGCCGCCGCCGCAACGCCAAGGGCCTTGCCGAAAAGTCTCACAGAGGATACCATATTCGGACCGAGAGGCCTTTGCATCATTCTGAGCCGGCGAACGG
>JAZDPI010000317.1:0-3865 GCA_043797775.1 Candidatus Eiseniibacteriota bacterium | reverse complement strand
CCGTTCTCCAGCGTGGCCGCGAGAGTGACCTTCATGTCCGTTCTTTCAAGCGCGTTTGCAGTGCTCTTCACCTTCCTGCTGACCGTCCGGTTGGCCAAGCTGAGCTTCAAGGTCCACGACTGGAAGGCCTGGCTTGCCGGGCTCGTGGCGAGCTTCTTCATGGCCTTTTCGAACACCTTCTGGTGGAACGGCACGGAGGCCGAGGTTTACGCCGTCAGCAGTTTCGCGATGGTGGTCACGTTCTGGATGGCATTCAAGTGGTGGGACTCCTTCGGGAAAGACCATTCCGACAGGATGCTGTTGCTCATAGCATTCGTTCTCAGCTTGTGCATCGGGATACATCTCGGCACGCTTCTCGTGACTCCGGGGATCTTCGTGCTAGTGCTTCTGGTGGACTGGCGCACGCTTCTCAAGCCCAAGCTTCTGGCCTTCGTGGCGGCACTCGTCGTCCTGGGCGTGAGCGTTCACTTCTATCTTCTGATACGGTCCCGCCTCGACCCGGCCATCAACGAGGCCGCTCCCAAGACCTGGCGGGACCTTTGGCTCGTTCTGGAGCGGGATCAGTACAAGCCCGGCAGCATATTCGTGAGAAGAGCGGAGTTCAGCTTCCAGGTGGACATGTTCTGGCGGTACTTCTCCAATCAATTCACTCTGTTCGGGGGTCGATTCGAGGCGCTCGGTCGATACGTCCCGCTTCTTCTCGGCATTCTCGGCGCGTACTTCCATGCGGTGGGCAACAGAAAAACCTTCGCGGCGCTGCTCACCGTCTTCCTCGTGTGCAGCCTCGGCCTGATCCTCTACCTCAACTTCACCGACCACGAAGTGAGAGAGAGGGACTATTTTTACGTGGCCGCCTACCATTTTTTCGCGATCTGGATAGGACTGGCCGCCACGGGTATTCTGCTCAGAGCGTTGAGGGCAACGCGGGAGTACCTCAAGAACCCGTTGCCCGTGACGGCGGGGGTGTCGTGTGTTTTCCTCGCAATGTCCGTCCTCCCCGGTTTCTACTTTCACTTCTCTCACGACCGCACCGAGGACAGGGTGGCGAGGAACTTCGCCTACAACATGCTTGTGCCGCTGGAGAAAGACGCGATTATCCTCACAAACGGCGACAACGACACCTTCCCCCTCTGGTACATACAGGAGGTGGAGGGGATAAGAAAGGACGTGCGCGTGGCCAATCTGAGCCTCATGCGGACGTCGTGGTACATCAAGCAGCTCAAGAATCTGGAACCCAGGGTGCCGATGTCCCTCACCGATTCGCAGATCGACTACCTCTACCCCTTCAGGGACAGCAGCGGGAAGGTCTGGCAGGTGAACGAGATGGTCGTGCACGACATGATCAAGGCGAACAAGTGGGAGAAGCCGCTCTACCTTGCGGTCACGACGCCCGACCAGATGGGATTGGACAGAAACCTGATTCTCGAGGGGCTCGCATTCAGGGTGACTCCCGACGCTGTGGGCCTGAGGCTGGACGAGGCCAAGATGAAGAAGAACCTCTATGAGGACTACGTGTGGGAGGGACTGCTCAGGCCGGACGGCACCAGAGACGAGTCCTTCTACAAAGACATAAGCGCCGTAAAACTCGTTCAGAACTACGCCGCGGCCTTCTACACGTTTGCCTTCTGGTATCGCCAGAAGGGTGACATGGCGCAGGCGGTCAAGGAGATGGAGCGGGCGTACGAGATTTCCCCGCAGTTCACCGAAGCGGCAGCCAGGCTGGGACAGTTTTACCTCGAGGCGGGGCAGCTGGACAAGGCCGAGAGGCACTACGGTCTCCTCCTCAGCCAGTATCCCGACGTCGCCCCCCTGCACTACGACCTGGGAAGGACGCACCTGGCTCAGGGGAAAACGGAAGTCGCGATAGCCGATTTCAGAAAGGCCATCGAGCTTGAGCGAACCTTCCAGGACGCGTACTATGTGCTGGCCGATACCTACATGAGGCTGGGAATGACAAGCCAGAGGGACGCCGTTCTGAGGGCGTGGCTCGAAGTCTCGCCCGAAGACACGACCGTGAGGAGCTATCTCGACAGATTCGGAACCAGGCGCTAGGACCTCAGGTCGAGTCCGCCTGTCCCGGCCCTGAAGAGTAGAAAAACAGGGGTAGCGACATGGACATTTCGGCAGTGGTGCCCGTCTACAACGAAGAGGGAAGCCTGCGGGAGCTCCACAGGCGCCTCTCCGAGAGCCTGAGCAAGATCGCTGCGGACTACGAAATCCTCTTCGTCGATGACGGAAGCACGGACCGGTCTTTCGACATCCTCAGAGAGCTCCAAGAGTCCGACGGCCACGTGCGCCTTATCAGCTTCAGGGCGAACTTCGGCAAATCCGCCGCGCTCGCCTCGGGGTTCGGAGAAACCACGGGTCGCATTGTTGTGACGCTCGACTCGGACTTGCAGGACGATCCCAGCCAGATTCCTCTCTTGGTCGAGAAGCTGAACGAGGGCTTCGGCGTCGTCTCGGGATGGAAGAGAGAGAGGAAGGATCCTCTCACCAAGACGATACCGTCTCGCGTCTTCAACCTCGCGGTTTCCTCAATCACGGGTATCAGAATCCACGACTTCAATTGCGGGCTCAAGGCATACAAGGGCGAGGCCGCGCGGGAACTGGATCTGTACGGGGAGCTTCACCGCTTCATACCCGTGCTTGCGCACTGGGCCGGCTGGAAGGTTTCGGAAACGGTGGTCGTGCATCACCCGCGGCGGCACGGGAAGAGCAAGTTTGGAGTCGCTCGATTCATCAACGGCTTTCTGGATCTACTCAGCGTCATGTTCCTCACGGCGCACGAGACGAACCCTCTGCACGTGTTCGGGCGTCTGGGCCTTCTGTTTTTTGCGGTGGGTTTCTTCATCAATTTGTACTTCGCGGGCGTGTGGATCCTGGGAGAGCCTCTCAGGGTGAGACCTCTTCTGCTCTTCGCGGTGGTGCTTGTCATACTCGGGATACAGTTTGTCTCCATGGGGCTTCTCGGTGAGATGATAGCCAAAACCGGCAAGCGCAAAGAGTACCCCTTGAGGGCGAGGCTCGGTTTCAAGTCCGGCCCCGCCGAGTCCGACAGATGAGAGCTCTTATCCTCGCTGGAGGTGAAGGCAGCAGGCTGGCGCCGCTCACCGGCGGGCTCCCGAAGTGCCTGGTGGCCGTTCAGGGGAGGCCGTTTGTCGAACACCAGATCGAGCTGTTCAGGGCCCAGGGATTGGTCGATTTCGTTTTGTGCGTCGGCGTAAGCGCGGACGCCATTCAGAAGGCACTGGGGCAGGGGGATCGTCTGGGAGTCTCAATCTCGTACTCCGTGGAAATGATTCCGCTGGGCACTGCCGGGGCGGTCAAGAACGCTTCCAGGTTCGTGGAATCGTCTTTCCTGTGCGCAAACGGTGACACGTTAGTGGAGTTTTCTCTGTCACAAATGATAGAGCGACACGCAGAGACCGAGGCCCTCATAACGATTCTGACCAAGGAGGTGAGCGACGCCTCCGGGAAGGGAACGGTTCTCACCGCGGAAGACGGCAGGGTCGTGAGTTTCGTGGAGAAGTCGGTTGCCGCCGGGGCGGCGCAGGTCAATTGCGGCGTCTACGTCGTTGAGAAAGAGGTGCTGAATTCGATCCCAGCCGGCAAGCAGGTTTCGCTTGAGACAGAGACGTTCCCGCGCCTGCTGGGCAAGGGGGCCAGACTGTTCTCCTTCGCCACCACAGGGACTTTCTTGGACATAGGAACGCCGGAGCAGTATCTTGCGGTCAAGGAAAAGGGATGGAGACAATGAGGCGAGCTATCTACCGGAGCAGGGCTCCTTTGAGAATCAGCTTCTGTGGCGGGGGGACGGACGTTTCTCCCTACCCGGAAGAGCGCGGCGGCGTCGTGCTCAGCGCCA
>JAZDPI010000312.1:0-4306 GCA_043797775.1 Candidatus Eiseniibacteriota bacterium | reverse complement strand
GGGACGGATTCTCTTTCCCCCCCTCAGGACCGCGTAGCGCATGGCTCTGTGAACGGAGACGGGCCTCGTCCGCGGCGAGGGAAGCACGCAGTCGAGCTCGTGTTCGACCCGGCTGCCTTCCCTTCTCATGAAGTCGTCGAGCAACGTGGGCAGAGAGCCGGTCCTGCTTCCTTTTCCGCTCACACGTCGAGTCAATTTCCTACTTCTCACTGCCCTCGTCGTCCGCAAACGAAAGAGTTTCCAGCTTGAATCCGCCTTCGACCGCCACAATCTTCTGCAGTTTCGCCTCGGCCGCCTCCAGTTTGGCCGTGCTCTCCTTGATGAGACTCGTTCCCTCTTCGAAGAGGGCGAGGGACTCTTCAAGAGAGAGATTACCCCTTTCGAGGGAATCCACGACCTGTTCCAGCCTGGCAAGAGCCTGCTCAAAGGTCTTCTCACTTGAATCGTCAGCAGACTTTTTCATTCTCAAGAACCTCCTCCACGCTGCACAGCACGCTACCCCTGTAGAGCTCTATGTCCAGTCTGTCACGCAGGTGAACCTGCGACGACTCGCGGATCAATCTGCCGCTTCTGTGATCCCTGCAGACGGCATATCCGCGGCGCAGCACCTCCCGCGGGTCCAGGGCCCTGAGCCTGCCCGCAGCGGACTCCAACGCCAGGCGTTTCTGTCTCGCGGCGTTGCCGACCCCCATCTCCATTCTCCTGGAGAGCTCGTCCACTCTCTGGGCGCGCTGCCTCACCATGTCCAGGGTTCTCGCCAACCCGTAGCGGCCGCCCGTTCTCTCCAGCTCGCGCCTCAGGACGGAGAACTTCGTCCTCATGGCCACGAAGAGACTTCTGGCCAGCGCGCACAATTCCTTCTCCACCTCGACTCTATCCCTGACGACCATCTGCGCGGCGGCAGAGGGCGTCGGAGCCCGCACGTCCGCCACCAGATCGGAAATCGTGAAGTCGATCTCGTGCCCCACGGCGGACACGACGGGTATGCGGGAGTTGTAGACCGCTCTTGCCACCACTTCCTCGTTGAACGCCCACAAATCCTCGAGAGAGCCCCCTCCTCTTCCCACGATGAGCACGTCAATCTGTCCGAATCGATTGAACTCTTCTATCGCCCTGGCAATCTCCTCCGCCGCACCTTCCCCCTGCACTCTTACCGGATTGAGGACGACACGAACACCGGGCTGTCTCTTTCTGATTATCCGAAGAATATCTCTTACCGCCGCACCCGTCGGAGAAGTCACGACGCCTATCGTCTCGGGAAACGCCGGGAGCGGCCTTTTCCTCTCGGTATCGAAGAGTCCTTCCTGCGCGAGCTTCGCCTTCAGTCTTTCCAGCGCCAGCTGAAGCGCCCCCAGGCCGGCCGGACTGAGCTCGTGCACACACAGCTGGTACTGCCCGTTCCTTTCGTACACCGTCACCTCGCCTTTGGCCTCCACGCACATTCCGTTCTCGGGCGAGAAGGAAAGCCTCAGGTTGGCCGAGCGGAACATCACACAGCGGAGCTGTGCCTCTCCGTCCTTCAACGAAAAATACATGTGTCCCGACGTGTGGAAAGTGAAATTGGATACCTCCCCCTTCACCCACACGAAACCTACTTTTCTCTCCAGGAGCTCCTTTATGACGCGGGTCAGCTCCGAGACGCTGTAGGGTGCACTCTCACTTGTCTTAGGAAAGAGCTCCACTTCAGTTTCCCTCCAGCAGTCTGCACGCCTTCACCGTGTTCCTGAGAAGCATTACCACCGTCATGGGTCCCACGCCTCCCGGAACGGGCGTGATCGCGGACGCGACGCCCCGGACCTCTTCGAATCTGACGTCGCCCTTCAACCTGTAGCCGCTCCGCGCCGTCTGGTCGGGGACGCGGTTGGTACCCACGTCGACAACCACCGCCCCGGCTCGTACCATCGAAGCCGTCACGAAGCCGACGCTCCCCATCGCGGCCACAAGAATGTCAGCCGACTTTGTGATGTCGCTCAAGTGGCAGGTTCCCGAGTGACAGAGCGTAACCGTCGCGTTCAAACCGGGCTTCTTCAGGCTCAGGTAATTTGCCAGGGGCCTGCCTACAACGTTGCTTCTCCCTATCACCACCACGTGCGCACCCTCAACCGTCACACCGCTTCGGGCGAGCAGCTCCACTATTCCCATCGGGGTCGCAGGCACAAAGAGGGGCTCCCCGGTGCCGAGCCGTCCGACGTTAAGAGGATGAAACCCGTCCACGTCCTTCTCCGGCGGGACGAGACCGAGAATTCTCCCGGCATCGAGATGGGAAGGAAGAGGAACCTGCACTATCACGCCGTGCACGGACGCGTCGGACGACAGCTCTTCGAGACGCGTGCGCACCGAGTTCTCGTCCGAGTCGGCCGGAAGGACCACGATGGCGGATTTTATGCCGACTTCATCGCTCGCCTTCGCCTTGGCATTCATGTAAACCAGCGTCGCGGGATCCTCTCCAACTCTCATCATCGCGAGACCCGGCACCGACCCCACCTCCGCCAAGTGCCGCACCTCTTCCGCTATCTCCCGCCTTATCTGGGCGGCGATCTCTTTGCTTTCCAGAATCCTGGCCGACACTAGGCGTTCCCCTCGCAATCGACGGGCACCGAAAGCCTCTGTATGGAAGTGCACGTGCCTGTCGAGGACTCTATATCGACCACAACGCCGTTTACTCTCAGGTCCCCCTCCGCCGGCACGAGTCTCACCGGCATCTGAGTGAGAAACCTGGAAATCCCGGCCTTCTTGTCTATCCCGATGACCGAGTCGAACGACCCGGTCATGCCTGCGTCGGTGATGTACCCCGTCCCCTTGGGAAGAACCCTCTCGTCCGCCGTCTGCACGTGCGTGTGAGTGCCGATGACCGCGCTCACCTTTCCGTCGAGGAACCATCCCATCGCCACCTTCTCGCTGGTGGCCTCCGCGTGCACGTCGACGACGATTACAGGTGTTTCCTTCCTCAAAATCTCGACTGCCGCCGCGGCACACCTGAACGGGCAATCGAGCTCCTTCATAAACACGCGTCCCTGAAGGTTGAGGACCGCTATCTTCTCACCCCGCTTCGTCTCGAAAATCCCGTAGCCGGAGCCCGGAACACCCGGAGGATAGTTGGCAGGCCTCAGCACTTCCCGCACGTCCGCCAAGAGCTCGCCGATTTCCTTGCGATCCCACAGGTGATTGCCGCCGGTTATCAAGTTCACACCGATCTCAAAAAGTTCGTCGGCGATCGGCCTCGTGATGCCGAATCCGCCCGCGGCATTCTCCCCGTTCGCAATAACGTAGTCGGCATGCAGATCGGCCACGAGTGAAGGCAGCGCCTCCAGCGCCGTACGCCCGGCCGCCCCCATTACGTCCGAGACAAAAAGCACCCTCATTTCTTAACACCACCTGACCGCATTTGAGGCCGCTGCCCAGGTCACCTCACTTGGCATAATCCACCGCCCTGGTCTCTCTTATCACGACTATCTTTATCTGGCCAGGATATTCCAGTTCCCGTTCCACCCTCTGCGCTATTTCCGCGGCAAGGGCGGTGGCCTTCGCGTCGTCCACTTCCTTGTGCTCGACCATGATTCGAATTTCCCTCCCGGCCTGAATGGCGTAAGCCTTGCTCACGCCCTGGAAGGAGTCCGCGATCCTCTCGAGTTTCTCGAGTCGCCTCACATAAGTCTCAAGCGTCTCTCGCCTCGCACCGGGCCTGGCTCCCGAGACTGCGTCCGCCGCCTGGACAAGAACCGCCATCAGCGTATCGGGCTGAGGGTCATCGTGGTGACCGCCCACGGCGTCGGCGACCGTCGGGGCCTCTCCGTACTTCACGACGAGATCCCTCCCTATTTGGGCGTGCGTGCCCTCGGCGTCGTGGTCCGCCGCCTTTCCCACGTCGTGCAGAAGGCCGGCTCTCTTGGCAATCGAGGCATCGAGGCCCAACTCAGAGGCCATCATGCCGGCCAGAAACGCGACTTCCTTGCTGTGCTGGAGCACGTTCTGCCCGTAGCTCGTTCTGAACCTGAGTCTGCCGAGAAGCCTCACGAGCTCAGGATGAAGGCCGTGCATACCGACTTCCAGGCACGTCTGTTCGCCGGTTTCCCTGATTTGCTCGTCCATCTCCTTCTGCGTCTTGCTCACGACCTCTTCGATGCGGCCGGGATGTATTCTTCCGTCGTGTATGAGCTTCTCGAGGCTGACTCGAGCCACCTCTCTTCTGATGGGGTCGAAGCCGGAGAGAATGACTGCCTCGGGGGTGTCGTCGATTATGACGTCTATGCCCGTGACCGTCTCGAAAGCTCTTATGTTTCTGCCTTCGCGGCCGATGATTCTCCCC
>JAZDPI010000306.1:0-2961 GCA_043797775.1 Candidatus Eiseniibacteriota bacterium | reverse complement strand
TTTCAGTGCGGCTCACGGTACAACATACTCGCCTTCCGAAAGGCGAAGCTGGCTCCAGCCGCACAATCTCCTTGCCCAAGCCGCGGGCGAAACCGGAATTTTCGGCGTAATAACCTTCGCCGGCTTTGTCGTGGCGTGCCTTCGGGTGGCCGGCAGAGTTCGGTCGTCCCTTCGTTCAAGGCAGGAAGACGAGGCGCGTTTCCTTGTCGCCGTTTCGAGCGCCGCCTCGGCGGTGTGCTGGCTTCTCCTCTTCTTCGGTCTCTTCGCACACAACATGATGCGCTATAACTGGTATCTGAACGCAGGGATCATCTCTGCTTGCAGTACGATGGCGGCTTCGTGGGCAAGAAGGGCAAGGCAGGCCGAGTGAGAAACGCCTACCTTGCGTCGAGGTTGCGCGTGGGTGCCGGAGGAGTGGTGTCGGGCGCTCCCGGAACCGAGGACGGGGCGGACTCGTTGCCGGCCCTGTCGACGGCCGTCACTGTGTAGTAGGGAGACGCGTCGGTTCTCGCCAGCCAATCGAGGTAGGTCGTCACGTTTCCGGGCATCGAGGCTATGCGTCTCTGGGGGGTAGGCGCCGGCGGGCCCTCCACGGAGTAGTAGATGTTGTAGTAGCGAACGTCTCTGTCAAGCGGAGCAAGCCACGTGAGCCTGTACTGGCCTGACGCG
The DNA here is from genome assembly GCA_043797775.1 of Candidatus Eiseniibacteriota bacterium. Taxonomy (GTDB): domain Bacteria; phylum Eisenbacteria; class RBG-16-71-46; order JAFGJU01; family JAFGJU01; genus JAZDPI01. The sequence continues at coordinate 2,292 of JAZDPI010000306.1, read as the reverse complement.
ACCTGCTGCATCGCAAGCCCCCCCACCTGAGACGGCTGAGTGCGATCCCAACCTTTCAGGCCCTCCGCCCGATGCAAACTCCACTGAATGCCCGATTGCGAAACGGACACCCTCAGTATCTCAGACAGCGCGTCCGACTCGAGGCCCGAGTGTTCCTCGCTTGTCACGGCGTAGTAGTAAGTCCTCCCGGTCTCGACGGTATTATCGGTGTAGTTTCTGCCGGTCACAGCCCCGGTCGTCAGCTCCACGAACGCGGCGTCCGTGTCCACCGAGCGGTAAACATGATACCCCTTCAGCTCCCGCGAAATCGGGTGCGGCTGCCAGGAAATGGTGACGCTGCTCGAGCCTGAGGCGAGAAGATTGCGAGGAGGATAGGGGTATCTCGCCACCGCGATGTACGTTTCCGGCTTGCTGTCCGAATTCTGCAGCATCGAGGAAGCGTAGAGCATCTTCGTGCCGTCGGGACTCTGGGCGGGTCTGGGCGACGAGCAATAGGTGGACGCGGTTCCGTTTATGTTCGTGTAGGCGTTCACGAACGGCGTACAGGACGGCGTCACAGTATTGAGCTTAAAGAGCTTCGGCCGGCCCGTGCCGTTCCAATCGCCGGTGGAGCCGAAAATCCACTCGTCATCGTATCCGTCCCAGGCAAGATGTGCACCCGTGACCTGCCTTGTGAGAGTCGCCAGGTGGATTCTGTTGTCGTGATCCCGCACGTGGATGCCGTAGTCGTTCGACCCGTAGCTGCCCTCGCCCATGTACGCCACCTTGGTCCCGTTGTAGTTCCAGGCGGGATGAGAGTAGTAGGGGATCCCCCTCGACGCGTCGGGGTAGCATAGCTCTATCCTGCTTTTGCTGCCGGAGTAAGGGATCTTGAAGAAGCAACTTTCGCCCACGGACCCGCTGGGTCCGTAATTCATGACGTAGGTTGTGTCGGCGTTCCTGCGGAAATAGATGTCGTGTATGTGCCACTCCTCGCTGGTCTGGTGGCATCCCACGCCGGTTATTCCGAAGTTGATGGGGTAGTAGATGAGTCTGTTCCCGGCCGGCTTGGAGGGATCCACGAAGTACAGATTCAAGACGTAACTCGAGGAGTTGACGTCCATGACCATCACCTGGTTGCCTTCTGCGAGAAAGGAGAAGATGCTCTTCCTTCTGTCGCTGTAAGGGAGCGACTGGAAGAGGCTCGTCGCGTCCGAGCTCCCGACGTCAGTCCTGTACAGGCCGTCGAAGTAGGCGAACCACATTACGTTCGGATTGACGCGGTCCCAGTTGGCGTGTCTTTGATAGGCGACCAGGTTGGGATTATTCTGTGGCACGAGAACCCTAACCGTGTCGACGTCGGCGGTCATCAAGAGAAACCTGAAATCGCCCGAGCTGTAGTAGAAGCCGGGAATGTATCTGTAGGTGAGAAGACACAGCCTGGAACCGTTGGAATTCCACGGGCTCCTGTTTATGTGGCAGTGGGGTATCGTCATGTCGGGATCGTTGGCCAGCCGCCATATCTCAGTGCCGTACTCCGCGTCTCTGAAAATGCAGAATTCCGGCTCGAACTGGCGGGTTGAGCTCGAGTAGAGAAGGGCGGTCGGCTTTGTGTTGGGATAGCTCTTTCTGGCGAAGAGCTCCGTGAGGTTCTGGTACAGGACGGACGGGGTGATGTCCTGCGCCGCCTGCGCCGGAGCGGCGACCAGTGGCGCGACGGCAGAAGCGCAAATTGCAAACCACACGATGCAACGAGACGCCAGGTTGCGGAGCCTGGAAATCGGCCGGTGCGACCTATCGGAGCACATGGATGTCAAGTGGTCGATTCCTCCTTGAGAGGCGGAGGGAAGCGGTCGTCAGGGGACCTGGATACCTTTCCTCCCGCAACAAGTTATGTTTACACTGCATGCCTGGAAAAAGCAAAGGCATAATTGTAGGGTTTCGCGTCCCTCCGTTGTGCGACGGTCCCATATCTCACCTTGAAGCGTTCAGAAACCCGCCTACTTTGGAGCGGCCTTACACCGTTTCAAGGTATGACCCAAGCATAAAACGCGCCAAACGGCCTCTTGATGGTCTCTCGCACCGGTGGTCCCTCCCGAGGCGCGTCTCCCTTAAGCGTTGGCGACGTTTTACTTGTTGCATTGGGAGCGACGTTGCGCTATTTAGGGTCTGGTGCGACTCGGACGCAGACGGAGCCCCCATGGGGTGTCGTGGACGGAGCCGGGTTGCACGGACGGAGTTCTTGGTTCGACGAGGCAGGGGGGGGGCACGACGGAGCCCCGCACAAGGAGGCAGAACATGGCGCGAGTTACG
>JAZDPI010000302.1:0-3300 GCA_043797775.1 Candidatus Eiseniibacteriota bacterium | reverse complement strand
CTAGAAGATTCGGAACGAGGCCCGGCAGGACCGTCGGCTCTTCGCGCGTTTCGTCGTAGTTGGGCCGAAAATCAACCGTGTTTTTCTCGATGTCGCGCAGCATGTGCTCCGCGATTACGGCCAGCCGCGCCTCCGTGTACCGCTCCGCGGCAGGGGCGTCGCCGTCCACGGACCCGAAGTTGCCCTGTCCGTCCACCAGCGGGTAGCGCATCGAGAAATCCTGTGCCATTCTCACCATCGTGTCGTAGACGGCCACAGTCCCGTGCGGGTGATAGTTACCCGTCACGTCGCCCGTGATCTTGGCGGACTTGCGGAACGGTTTGTCGTGGAAAACGCCCAAATCCCTCATCGCCACGAGAACCCGCCTGTGCACGGGCTTGAGCCCGTCCCGCACATCGGGAAGCGCCCTTGAGACGATGACGCTCATCGCGTAGTCGATGTACGAGCTCTTCATCTCGTCTTCGATGTAGACGGACTTGACTCTCTCCTTGTGGCTGTTCATTTCCCTCTCCGAATTGCTGCGTCAGCCGCCGCTCGCCGGTCCTGCGCCGCCGCGCGGGTGTCGCACGGGCGCTTCGACCGCCGGCTACACATCCAGATTTCTCACCAGAAGCGCGTTTTCTTCGATGAACCGCCGGCGCGGCTCAACGAGGTCGCCCATCAGAATCGTGAAGATCCGATCGGCCTCCACCGCGTCCTCCAGAGTCACCTTGAGGAACAACCGCGACTCGGGGTTCATCGTCGTCTGCCACAGTTGTTCCGGGTTCATCTCGCCGAGCCCCTTGTAGCGCTGTATGGCGATGCCCTTCCTGCCGATTTTATGCAGCACGCTGTCTCTCTCTTTGTCGTCGTAGGCGTACTGCTCCTGCTTGCCTTTCTTTATCCTGTAGAGAGGCGGCTGGGCGATGTAAACGTAGCCCTTCTCCAGAAGCCCCTTCATGTACCTGTAGAAGAACGTCAGAAGAAGCGTCCGAATGTGCGCCCCGTCCACGTCGGCGTCGGTCATAATCACTATCTTGTGATAGCGCGTCTTGGCGGCGTCGAACTCCTCGTCCCCAATGCCCGTACCTAGCGCCGTGATCAGCGTGCGTATCTCGTCGTTCGAGAGAATCTTGTCGATGCGAGCCTTCTCGACGTTCAGGATCTTGCCCTTGAGCGGGAGAATCGCCTGGAATCTCCTGTCTCTCCCCTGCTTCGCCGAGCCGCCGGCCGAGTCTCCCTCCACCAGGTACAGCTCACATATCGACGGATCGGTCGCCGAGCAGTCGGCGAGCTTCCCGGGCAGGGAGCCGCTGTCGAGAACGCTCTTCCTCCGGGCCAGCTCCCTCGCCTTCCTCGCCGCCTCCCGCGCGCGGGCCGCGGCGACGCTTTTCTCGATTATCTTCTTCGCGACCGACGGCGTCTCCTCGAAAAACTCGACCAGGCCGTCACCCACGATGGACTCCACAATGCCCTTCACCTCGCTGTTGCCCAGCTTGCTCTTGGTCTGCCCCTCGAACTGCGGATTCCTGAGCTTCACGCTCAGGACGGCCGTGAGCCCTTCGCGCACGTCGTCTCCCGAGAGAGCGGTGTCCGCGTTCTTGACCAGCCCTTCCTTCTGGGCGTAGTTGTTGATGCTTCTGGTGAGGGCCGCCTTGAAGCCGATGAGGTGCGTTCCGCCCTCGATGGTGTTTATGTTGTTGACAAACGTGAAGATGCTCTCCAGGTACGAATCGTTGTACTGGAGCGCAATCTCGACTTCTATTCCGTCGCGAGTTCTTTGAAAGGAGATCGGCTTGGGGTGGAGCACGTTCTTGTTTTCGTTCAGAAACTTCACGAAAGACACGATTCCGCCGTCGTACTTGAAGACGTGGCTTTTGCCCGACCTTTCGTCGACAAAGTCTATCCTGACACCCTTGTTGAGAAACGCCAGCTCTCTGAGTCTCTGCGAGAGAGTGTCGAAGCTGAAGTCCAGCGTTTCGAAGATCTGTTTGTCGGGCTTGAACCACACGGTGGTGCCGGTTGTCTTCGATTTACCCGCTTCCTTGAGTTTTGTCGCAGTCTTGCCGCGCTCGTAGCGCTGGTGATAGACCTTGCCGTCGCGCGCGACCTTGACTTCCAGCCACTCCGAAAGCGCGTTCACGACCGAGACGCCGACCCCGTGCAGTCCGCCGGAAACTTTGTAGGATTCCGCGTCGAACTTGCCGCCCGAGTGGAGCGTGGTCATAACAACCTCGACCGCCGGCAGCTTCTGCGCCGGGTGCAGGTCCACCGGTATCCCTCGACCGTTGTCCACTACGGTGACGCTGGCGTCTTCGTGGATGGTCACCGAAACGGAGTCGCAAAATCCCGCCAGGGTCTCGTCGATGCTGTTGTCAACCACCTCGTATACGAGATGGTGCAGTCCTTTCTGGCCCGTACTGCCGATGTACATGCTTGGCCTTTTTCTGACACCGTCAAGGCCCTTGAGAACCTGTATCTTTCTGGCGTCGTAGCTGTGCCCCGTGTGCATCGTCTCGACTTCCTCTTCAGAACCGGTCTTCAAGTGTTCATCCCCTCTCTGTGTGTGCTCTCAGTGGCCGAGGGAAAAGACAATGTCCTCGATCACCCTGGTACCGAGCTTCGCATTGAGCTTGCGAATGATCTCGTGGCGGAGAAAAGAGAGCTCGTGTTTCCAGGTCGTCGTTGCGACCTGAACGAAAAGTCTCCCGTCACGAAACGCAGACGGTTTTGTGTTGGCGGCAATCCGCGGCCCAACGACTTCCTCCCAAACCTGAAGGGCGCTCCAGCCCCGAATCTTCGTGTCCAGCTCCAGCTTCTTGAACAGCTCTTCGAGTGATCCGGAAATGTGCTCCATGGACAGTTATTCTGTCAACCTCAACGGCATGATCAGACACAGCATGTCCTCGCCTTCCTCCTTCTGAACGGGCTCGACAATTCCTGCCAGAAGCGGCGTGTTCAGGCGGAGACACACTTCGTCGGAGTCCATGCTCTTCAGTATTTCCATGACGTAGTTGGCGTTGTAACCGACATCCATTTCGTCCCCCGCATACGTGGCGGGCACCGTCTCTTGAGCCTCGCCGACGTCGGCGGTGCTGACGCTCAGTATCACCTTGTCCTTGCGCAGAGAAAACCTTACCTGATGAGTGACCGTGTCGGAGAGAATCGACACGCGCTTTATGGCGGAGTTGAGCTCTTCTCTGTTGGCCAGGAACTTCTTGCTGGTGTCCTTCGGTATCACCTGTTCGTAGTTGGGAAAGGGGCCCTCCAGGACTCTCGAGCACACGATGGAGTCCTCAACCTCCATCATTATGTAGCTCT
>JAZDPI010000297.1:0-3335 GCA_043797775.1 Candidatus Eiseniibacteriota bacterium | reverse complement strand
AACCAGAGCGCCGATTTGCTCCAGAATCCTCTCCAGCTCCTCGTTACTGTAGTACTCGATTTCGATCTTACCCTTTCTCCCTCGCCAGGTTATCCGCACGTTGGTCGCAAGAAACCCTCGGAGCTTCTCCTCAAGCTGAAGAAGCTCAGGCGCCTTTGCCCGCGCGTGAGTTCCTCGTCTTCCCCGCCGCATGAGTCGATTCACAAGAGCCTCGGTCTCCCTCACGCTCATGCCCTTCGTCGCGACCTTTCGTGCAACTGCAAGCTGCTCAGCCGGTTGTTCCAGCGAGATTATCGCTCTTGCGTGCCCGGAACTTATTGCGCCAGAGCGAATCATGTCGAGAACGGTATCTGCCAATTTCAACAATCGCAAACAATTAGCGACAGACGAACGCTCCTTTCCAACCTTCGCTGCGAGGTCCTCCTGCGTCAGGCTGAACTCGACCATGAGAGAGCGATAGGCTCGAGCCTCGTCAACGGGATTCAGATCTTCTCGCTGGAGGTTCTCTATCAGGGCAAGCTCCACCATGTCTTCCTCTCCGGCTTCTTTCACGACGGCCGGGATCTTCGTGAAACCTGCCTTCTTGGAGGCAAGGAAGCGCCGTTCGCCCGCCACCAGCTCATAACCGTCGCCTCTCTTCGTTACCACGATGGGCTGAATCACGCCCCGCTGGCGGATGGACTCTGCGAGCTCGCCCAGGTTTCTCTCGTCCATAGAGCTTCTCGGCTGCCTGTGGTTGGGGGTGATCTGGTCAACGGGAATCTCGAGGAGTCCCGCGGTCGACCCAACCGCAGCAAGCCCTATGTCCTCTGGAATCAACGTCTTAATGCCTCGACCGAGTACTTTTCTAGTCATGCTGAATCACTTCCTTCGCTAGTTCAAGATAGCTCTGCGCTCCAGGACACTTTGGATCGTATACGATAGCGGGCTTCCCGAAACTTGGAGCCTCGCTCAACCTCACGTTTCTGGGAATGACAGTCTGGTACACTCTGTCCGAGAAGAAATTTCTCGTCTCCTGAGCCACCTGCTGGCAGAGATTCAGACGAGCGTCGTACATGGTGAGAAGCACGCCCTCTATCCTGAGGCTCGGATTAAGGCTCTGCTGTACCAGCTTTATGGCCCCCAGCAGCTGGCCAATACCCTCGAGCGCGTAGTATTCGCACTGGACGGGGATCAGCACCGAGTCGGCGGCCGTAAGTGTATTAACGGTAAGGAGTCCCAGCGATGGAGGGCAATCGATTATGCAGAAGTCGTACTTCTCTCTTACTTCCTTGACGCAGTTCCTGAGCCGGCTCTCTCTCGCCAGCATGCCCACCAGCTCTATCTCGGCCCCTATGAGTCTCTGGCAGGACGGGACCACGTCGAGATTCGCCAGGGGCCCCGAGAGCACTATTCTCTCCAGGGGAACTCCCCGGACTATGGCTTCGTAGACACAGCTTCCGGCCTCGTCCCCATTGATGCCCATCCCGCTGGAGGCATTCCCCTGCGGATCGACGTCCAGAAGCAGCACCCTCTTGTTCAGGTACGCGAGCGAAGCCGACAGATTAACGGCAGTCGTCGTCTTGCCCACGCCACCCTTTTGATTCGCAACGGCAATCACTCTACCCATCTTTCCACCCCCCGGACACATCCCCTTTCACCGGCGTCTTGCCTCCCGCGAGTTTCCGCTCGTCACGGACCCGGCGGTCCCAGTGTTTCACGTGGAACACTTCCAGGAGCCACGCCGGACCCGAAGGACCACACCACAATACAGAACAACTGCAACAAGTTATGCAAGAGTAACATGAAACCACCCCGTGTCAACGCAAAAGTAGCATAGCGAGGAAAAAAGCTCCCGCGCGGAGGATCTCGCAGGACCGGGGCCCGCGAATGATCCCGCAAGCGTTCCACGTGAAACATCTCTGGCACCCGAAACTCAGGCAGACTCGTCCCGGTCGGCGCGAAAACGCGCGGCAGGCACGCCAAGCAGATGAGATTTCTCACGCAGAGGAGACTTGCCGGACAGAGCAGGTCTCTCGAGCAGACGAAACGTGTTGCGCGAGGAAGCGTGTCGCGCGAGGAAAGGTTTCACGCGGCGGGGAGGTGCGTCACATCGGGGAGATGTTTCACGTGGAACACTGGGGATCGCGACGGCCTGGCGTGCCCGGCATGGCTGCCTGTTGTGCGGGATACCGTGCGTGGTGCCTGTGACCCACACCGGAAGCGGTACGAGCGGGATACCGTGGGGATGCCTGAGAGCGACACTCCGGGCGGGCCAGGCGGCGGGGGCGCACGCCCTCAAGACGTCCGGCGCTTTCTCAACACCGCCAGAGACGTGAGGGTCTGCCACGCCGGCGTGCGATACTCCATCACAGGGCCCGGACCTTCGGCACCTGTTCGGGTGGCCGGCAGCTCACGGGACCGCCCTGCGGTGCGGCAACTCCTTGCACTACAGTAGAAGAGCACGGCTCCATCAGGCTTGATCAGCTCCAGAAGAGAGGCGGTCAACCTCGCCGTCTTGCCCACGCCCCTCACAACAACCAAGTCCGCCGTCCCACGCAGGCTCCCCGATGAGGCCAGCTCCTCGGCCCGAGACCCAAGCACTCCGACGTTGGCCAAGCTGAGGCTGCGGCGAATTGCGTTCAGAAACGCAACCTTCTTCGCTCTGCTCTCCACCAGAATGATTTCCGCGTCCGGAGCCCAGAGCGCCAACACGACACCAGGAAAGCCTGCTCCCGTACCGACATCGACTATTCGTTTTCCCGAAAGGCCCGGCACAACACTCAGGACACACAGACTGTCAAGCACATGCCTGGCAACAAGTCTTGATTCGTCTGCCTGAGACATGAGGTTCATCCTGCGGTTCCATTTGAGCAGCTCTTCAAGGAAACCCTCGCACTTGGGCACAAAGCCGGCCGGGACCCTAGTGCCCAGAAGGCTCGAGATCTCCTCGAGCCGCGCGAGATCGTCGGCCATGAAACGGTGGGCCTCTGGAGAATGGGCCTCCTGTCGGTTTTCTGGTGCCCGGGGCCGGGACCGCCTGCTAGGAGAGGGGGCCATGATTTCTCTTGTCACTCCTTCTCTTAAGATAAATGAGTAGGGCAGACACGTCCGCAGGGGAGACGCCCTCGAGCCGAGAGGCCTGGCCTACCGAACGAGGCCGAACCTTGAGAAGCTTCTCGCGACCTTCCCGCGAGATGGCTGAGAGCTCTTCGTCGAAAAGCGAGTCGGGAATGACGAGACTCTCGAGTTTCCTGTACTGCTCTATGCTTTTCTGCTGGCGAGCGATGTATCCGGCGTACCTGATCCTGATCTCCACATGCCTGCCTATGTCGAGGGGCTTTGAGACAAGCCCC
>JAZDPI010000292.1:0-12802 GCA_043797775.1 Candidatus Eiseniibacteriota bacterium | reverse complement strand
GGAGAAACTCCTGGGTGCTAAGGCCGGGAAGGACGTTGTTGCGGGAGAGCTCGCCATCGTGAACGTTGACGTGGCCTTTTTTCAGGACGGGACGGGCCCCCTGGCGGTAAGACAACTCCGAAAGATAAACATTGAAAGGGTCTTCAATCCGGAGAAGTCCATCCTCTTTCTAGATCACGCCGCGCCCGTTCCGAGGAGAGAGCTGGCGAACGACCACATGCTTCTGAGGGAGTTTGCCTCAAAGACCGGTGCCGTCCTCTCGGAGATAAACGAGGGCGTATGTCATCAGCGAGTCATCGAGTCCTTCGCCAGGCCTGGAGACGTCGTCATCGGAGCCGACTCACACTCTTGCACTGCAGGTGCACTGTGTGCGTTCGCGACGGGCATGGGGTCCACTGACGTTGCGATCGGGATGGCGCTCGGAAAGACGTGGTTCAGAGTTCCGTCCACGTTCAGGGTCAATGCCACGGGGGAATTCCCGAAGGGCGTTTACTCGAAGGATCTCATACTGCACCTCATCGGCATGATAGGGGCCGACGGTGCCACGTACCGGGCCCTCGAATTTGGCGGCCCGGCCATAGACGACATCCAGATGTCGGAACGGCTCACGCTGAGTAACATGGCCGTGGAAGCGGGTGCCAAGGTCGGGCTGATCGCGTCGGATTCTGTGACACGCGCGTTTCTCAAGAGGTACGGGAGGGAATCCGATTTCGCCCAGATCGCCCCGGACCCCGGTGCCTCGTACGAGAGAGTGATTGAGATAGACGTGGGCAAACTCGAGCCCGTGGTTTCGTGTCCGCACACGGTTGACAACACGAAGTGGGCGAGAGAGCTGGCCGGAACAAAGCTGGACCAGATTTTCCTGGGGAGCTGCACCAACGGGCGCCTCGAGGATCTGGAGATCGCAGCCGGCATCCTCAAGGGAAAGAAGAGACATCCCCGCACGCGTCTCATAGTGATACCGGCCTCGAAGGGGGTGTATCTGGAAGCGCTCTGGGCGGGGTACATACAGACCTTTGTCGAGTCAGGTGCCACCGTGCTCGGACCGGGCTGCGGCCACTGTGTGGGAGTGCACGAGGGCGCACTCGGTGACGGCGAGGTGTGTCTTTCGACACAAAACAGGAATTTCAAGGGCAGAATGGGAAACCCCGAAGGGTTGATCTATCTTGCTTCCCCGGCCACCGCTGCGGCGTCCGCAATCAAGGGAGAAATAGCTGACCCCAGGGAGGTGCTGTAAATGCTACTCGAGGGAAAGGCGTGGAAATTCGGAGACGACATAAGCACGGATCACATTGCCCCGGGCAGGTATTTTCATCTGCGCTCCAACCTGGACGAGCTCGCAAAGCACGTGTTGGAGGACGCCGACGCGGAATTCGCCAAGAAAGTAAAGAAGGGTGACTTCGTCGTGGGCGGCAGCAACTTCGGTCTGGGCTCGAGCAGAGAGCACGCCCCGACCATAATAAGAATCGCGGGCGTGGCTGCGGTCCTGGCGAAGTCCTTTGCGCGGATCTTCTTCCGGAATTCCATCAACGTCGGTCTCCCCGTGCTGGAGTGCGACACGGACAGGATCAACCAGGGCGACACTCTTCGAATAGACCTGAGCGCGGGAATCATCGAGAACAGGACGACGGGCGAGAAGTGAAAATTCGTCGCCCTACCGCAGGTGATGATCAAAATACTGAACGACGGCGGCCTCCTTGCTCACATCGAGAAGCACGGCGGCTTCAAGTTTGACTGAGATTCTGTCCGATGCAGTTCATTGACAGGGTCAAGATTGAGGTGGTTGGGGGGCGAGGTGGGGACGGATGCGTGAGTTTTCGCCGTGAGAAGTATGCACCGAAGGGGGGACCCGACGGCGGGGACGGGGGGGACGGCGGTAGTGTGATTCTGGAAGCGAGCGTGCATCTACGAACGCTTCTGGATTTTAAGTTCAGGAGTTCTTTCAAGGCCAAGAGGGGAGAGCACGGGAAGGGCTCAAACATGGCGGGGCGGGATGGGGAGGACGTGGTGCTTGAGGTTCCAGTGGGGAGCCTGGTCAGGGACGTTGGGGCCGCCCGGTTGTTGGGGGACCTCGTGTGCGCCGGCCAGAGATTGGCGGTCGCAGCGGGTGGTCGTGGGGGCAGGGGCAACGGCAGGTTCGCCACTCCGACGGACAGGGCGCCGCGGAGGCGGGAGCTCGGGACAGAGGGTGAGGCGCGGCAGATAGAGCTTGAGCTCAAGCTCATCGCGGACGTGGGGATTGTCGGAGTTCCCAACGCGGGTAAGTCGACGCTCCTGTCGAAGATTTCCCGAGCGAGGCCGAAGATCGACGACTATCCGTTCACCACTCTCTCACCGAACCTGGGCCTGGTGAGGGTGGGGGAGAGCGGGGATTTCGTGGCGGCGGACATTCCCGGATTGATCGAAGGGGCTCATGAGGGAAGGGGGCTTGGCCACGAGTTCCTGCGGCACGTGGAGCGCACCAGGATTCTGCTCTTTGTGCTGGACGCTTCGCTGGAGAGCCCCGGGAGTGACTACGGCGTGCTGTGGAGCGAGATCCGGCAGTACGGGAAGGGGCTCGCAGACAAGCCTCGTGTTGTGTGTTTCAACAAGGTGGATCTGCTGAGCGAGGAGGCGTTGAGGTGCCTGCCCGCGAAGATCGGAAACGTGAAGCCTCTGAAGATATCCGCTCTCACGGGGAGCGGGCTGGCCGAATTGGTAGGAGAACTCTGGGCACTTCTCCACGCGGAGGGGAGCCCCGGGGTGACTTAGAGCGGTCGCGCGTGAAGGAGACTTCCATCCACGTGATGCAGTGAGGAAGCCGCAGATGGTTGACGAGAGAATTCCCCTGAGCAAGACACTCATAGACTTGAGGATCAAGGAACTTGAGCTTGAGGAGAAGGCGAGAGTCATCTCGGAGCTCAAGGCCAAGCGGGACGAGGCCTCCATCAGGGAGCTGGTCAGCAAGATTGCAGACGACAGCTGGCACCTGAGGGAGCTTGCCGTACGCGCTCTCAGCGATTTGGGCCGAGAGGTGGAGGAGGCGGTCATCGAGGGCATTGCGGGCTCACTGTGGTACACGCGGGCCTGTGCCGCCGAGATACTGGGAAGAGTCCGCAGCAGGGTCGCTCTGGGGCGTCTGATTGAGCTTCTCGACGATCCCAATGCGACGGTCAGAGAGAAGGCGGCGAAGGCTCTACTTGAGATTTGCGACGCCGGTGACACCGTCTGGACCGCAAGAGCCGCGGCTGCGAAGGGTGAAGAGGCCGTGAGGAAACTGGCGGCGCTCTTCGAGAAATCCGACAGGGAGCTGGCCGGTGCCTTCCTGTCCATGGCCAGAGACATCGACCTGATGAAGGCACCCGCCGAGCAGGTCGAGAGAATAGCCGAGGAAATGTCCAGGGCTTCGGGGGCAGAGGACCTCGTCTGGGAGGAGTTGACGGGCGAAGGGAAGGGAACGTCCGGCCGGAAGAACGTGACTGGAGTGAAGGAGAGCCCCGGGAAGAAAGAGGGTGGCGGTGAGGCTGGAGAACACGGAAGCTTGTAGGGCCAGAGTGAAGCTGGCACTCGTGAGAGGAATCCAGAGGACTCGGCTCATAGCTTTGCTGGAATCCGCAGGGGCGCCGGAGAGGCTCTTCCTGAACGCCCGCAAATCGCTGAGCGAAATGACGTCTTCAGAGGTCTCCGCCCTGAACCAGAACTTGTCGCGGGACACGGATGCCCAGATAGCGTTGGGAGGCCGGGTCCAGGCAGAGGTCCTGGCATATTCAGACGACCGCTACCCCGAACTTCTCAAGCACATTCAATGTCCGCCGATCGTTCTTTTTGCCAGGGGAGACTCCAGAGCGCTTGTCGGCACGGCCGTGGCGATCGTGGGCTCGCGGAAGTGTTCACCGACCGGAAGGCGAGTGGCCGAGCGCTTCGGGCGCGGGCTTGCCGCGGCGGGGGTCATCGTGGTGAGCGGGCTGGCCAGAGGGATCGATTCTCAGGCTCACCTCGGTGCGCTGGCGGGAGGCGGGAGGACCGTGGCGGTCCTGGGCTCGGGAGTGGACGTGTGCTATCCAAGGGAGAACAGGGGACTTTCTGAGGAGATTCTGAAGACCGGTGTCGTTGTGTCGGAGTTTCCGTTCGGTGCGCCGCCGTTGAGGCAGCACTTTCCGCTCAGAAACCGCATAATAAGCGGGGTGTGCAGGGGGGTTGTCGTTGTTGAGGCGGGCGAAGGGAGCGGGGCTCTGGTGACGGCCAGTCACGCTCTGGAACAAGGGCGGGATGTGTTTGTCATTCCAGGGGATACGACGATCAGTTCAACTGTTGGGTCAAACAGGCTGCTCAAGGAGGGCGCGCGCCCCGTTACGGAGGTGAGAGACGTGCTGCAGGCCTTGGCGCCGGGCCTCTCGGACGGACACGAACTCCCGGTGGAGGCAAGCGGTCACGCGCTAGAGCTTTCGGAAGAAGAAGAGGCCATTCTGGAGTATATCTCTCACATCCCGACGCACGTCGATGAGGTGTGTGAACAAGTGGGACTGGAGGCGCAGTCCGTGCTGCCTGTGCTTCTCTCCCTGGAGATAAAGGGACTCGTGAGGCAGGAGCCTGGGAACAAATTTGTGAGGCTTGTCGAAACCTAGAAGGCTCGCGCGGACTGCCGCGTCGCGCTGGCCTGTCCCCTCACGTTCAGACTGACGCCCTCGCTCGGGCCGGGAGGCCGTGAGCCAACCGCAGGGGGCACAAAGGGGAACCTGGTGGCAAGGGCGCTGGTGCACATCGAGCAATGCGGGGACTACTCTGACGAGAGGGTCGGGGCTGCAGTGGCTAGAGGCCTGGAGGCGCTCGGAGGGTTGGGGCAGTTCATCAGGCCCGGGTGGCGTGTTCTCGTCAAGCCCAATTTGCTGTCTGCCCGCCCGCCCGAGAGGGCGGTTACGACACATCCCTCCGTGGTCGGTGCAGTGGTGGAGGAAGTGAAGCGGTGTGGTGCCCGTCCGGTCGTCGGTGACAGCCCCGGTGGTGCGCTCAGGGGCGTGAAGCGCGTGTGGAAAAACACGGGGATGGAGGAAGTGTGCGGCAGGAACGAGGTTCCTCTGGTCGGGTTCGAGGTTGCGGGGAGCTACTCCAGGGAGTTGAACGGGAGGCACTACAGCGTCTCGAAGCCCGTGCTGGACGTGGATTTCGTGATAAGCCTGCCCAAGCTCAAAACCCACACTCTCGAGGTTTACACTGGTGCAGTCAAGAATATGTTCGGCGCCGTTCCGGGGCTGGCGAAGGCGGATCTGCACAAGCAGTTTCCGAGGCCCGACGAGTTCGCGGAGGTTCTGGTTGACGTCTTCTCTCTCACAAAACCGGGGCTCAGCGTGATGGACGGAGTGCTCGCGATGGAAGGGAACGGGCCTTCGTCGGGGCGACCCAGACAGCTGGGGGTAATGTTGTTCAGCACGGACGCTGTTGCCCTGGATGTTGCGGCCTGTACGATCATAGGCGCGAAGCCGGGGGAGGTTCCCACCAACAAGGTGGCCGGAAAGAGAAAGCTGGGGGCCGCGCGCTTGGAAGACATCGAGCTCCTGGGCACGCCGCTCGAGAGCGTGGCCGTGAAGGACTTCGATGTGCCTTCCAATTTCCTGCACAGGCTCATACCCAGAGGTGTCAGCGGGCTGGTGCGAAGACACGTCTGGATTCACCCGAAGGAGAACAGGGGAAGATGCACGCTGTGCAACATGTGCGTCGAGAGCTGCCCGGTCTCAGCCATTTCCAACAACGGTGGTGCCCTGAAGTTCGACTACGGGCGCTGCATCACTTGTCTCTGTTGTCACGAGCTCTGTCCGCACGACGCAATAGAGTTTGACATGAGCTGGCTCGCACGAAGGATATCTTGACGTCAGATGAAGCGCCGGATTTCGCATCCTCTGGAATATCTGCTGACCCTCGGGTTGGTCCGAATCTTCCAGCTCCTGCCTCACGACGTCGCACTCCGTTTTGGGAGCGCTTTGGGCAACTTGACGTTCCGCGTGGTGCGTTTGCGGCGCCATGTCGTTCTGGGAAATCTTCGAACCGTTTTTCCGGAGAGAAGCGAGCGTGAGCTCGCGGTGATTGCAGAGAACACATATCGCAATTTTGCGATGTCGCTCGTCGAATACGCCCGGCTCCCGGTCACGACCGACGAGCAGATGAGGCGGCGCATCAGGATCGAAGGACTCGAGAATTTCGACGGAGCCCTGGCCGGGGGGCGGGGAGCCGTGCTGGTGACGGGGCATTTCGGAAGCTGGGAGCTCATGGGGGCGAGCTTCATAGGACTCGGCTATCCGGTGAATTTCCTGGTCGGCGAGCAGAAGAACAAGGCCGTGAACGGCCTCATGAATGACCTGAGGAGATCAAAGGGGATCGGGATAATCGAGATGGGCGCGTCGATGCGGAACGTGCTGAAGGCCCTGAGGGCGAATGAGTTTGTGGCCATGTTGTGCGACCAGGACGCGGGGTCACGGGGGGTCTTCGTGGACTTCCTTGGACGTCCTGCCTCGACCCCGTTTGGCCCGGCGGGCTTCGCACTGAAGACGGGCGCCTGCATCGTGTGCGGGTTCATCGTCAGGGATGGGCTTGCGAATCACCGGGTCGTTCTGGAGGAGCCCGTCTGGGCGACCTCGACGGGCGACAAGGAAGAGGACCTGAGGCGCTACACTCAAATCTACACGAGTTCTCTTGAGAGACACGTGAGAGAGAGGCCCGACCACTGGCTTTGGCTTCACAGAAGATGGAAGACGAGGCGGGGCTGAGGGTATTCAGAAGCCTATTCCTCTCTGCTTCTCGTCCTCCACGAGAGGCTTGATGGTGCCGTGTTGGGCCTCGTATTTGGTGATATTCTCCTTGAGAGCCTCCAGCAGACCCTTCACGTGGCGGGGGGTCATGATCACCCGGGCGAAAACCTTGCTTTTGGGCAGGCCGGGCAGAACGCGTGCGAAATCGAGTATGAATTCGGCCGGGGAATGCGTGATGAGCACCATGTTGGAGTAGATCCCTTCCCCCTCTTTCTCTCCGAGCTCGATGCTGATTGGTGATTGTTTCTTCTCCATTTGCAGTACCTTTCTTGCAGAATGTCTCAGACGGTGCCTTCGTTCTGAGAACTTATAGGACGAGCGTTGGAAAGTCAAGGGGGCAAGGCGTTGGATTTCTGTTGACAATCCAAGGGGTTAGCGTACATATTGGGTTTAAATGCTGCCCCATGGACGTGGCATGAAGATTGCTCAAGCAGTGTGATAATAGGAGAGACCGGTGAGCGAAGGCAAGACCGCTGGCAGTGACGGAGTTGAAGTTTCCTCGAGCCTGAGATGTTGGGAGTATCGTCGTTGTGACCAGAGAGACTGCCCGGCCTACGGCGCGGAAGAGGTAAAATGCTGGGTGGTGTCGAGGGGCTGTTCCGCGGCCATCCCCGAGGCACACGACAAGCTTGTCGAGAAATGTGTCGAGTGCGCGGTCTTCGTCGCGCACCTGGAGCGTTCCGTAGGCAGGCGACTCTCCGACACGGCGGTCAGCGACACGGTCCGATTTCTGGCCGGGGAGATCAGCGACTACCACGCTGCCCTTGGCAGAGCCTACGGCGAGCTCAAAGTGGAGCATTCTGCACTCGAGACCAAGGTCCGAGAGTTTTCCATGCTTTTCAAGATAATGAACATGATGCACGGCACGATGGAGCTGGAGAAGATACTCAAGATCATACTGACCTCCGTCACGTCGGGCAACGCGCTTGGTTTCAATCGCGCCATGGTGTTCCTCGTGAACGAGGACAAGAACGTTCTTTCGGGGCACATGGGAACGGGTCCTTCCAGCATGGAAGAGGCGGGCCGCATTTGGAGCGAGCTCGAATCGAGCGGGGCGTCCTTCGAAACGATCGTGAGGATGGCGACCGAGGGATCGGATAAGTCCGGCGGGCTGCTTTCGGCAGCGGCGAGGTCGCTGGTTTTTCTGCTCACGCCGGGAACGGACGTCACGGTGGAGAGCGTCCTCGAGAAAAGGCCCATTCACGTGAAGAACGTGGATTCCTACGAGGGTGCGATCAGCCAGAAGCTGAGAGACGCCTTTGTGAGATCCGAGTTCGTCGTCGTGCCCATTCTGGCGAAGGGCAGAGCTCTGGGGGCCCTGGTGGTGGATAACGCGTTCAGCAAGAAACCCATTGGCGGGGACGAGGTGGAACTGCTGTCGGACGTCGCAAGGCAGGCGGGACTGGCGCTGGAGAATGCCGGGATGTATGAGAGCATGAAGCTTCGTTTCTCTGAGCTCTCGACTCTTCAGGAAGTGGGAAAGGGGATCCTCTCCACGACCGAGCTGTCGGAAGTCCTCGATCTCATCGTCAGGATCTCGGCACAGGTGATAGGAGCAAGAGGCAGCGTGCTCTGGCTCTACGACGAGCCAGAAGACCGGCTGACTGCGGGAGCAAGTTTCGGAACGGGCGGAGGCATCGTGGACAGAAAGGAGAGTGCGCTCGGAGAGCAGCTTGCGCGCTGGGTCGTCGCAGAGAAGACTCCCATTCTGATTCCCGAGTGTTCTTCCGACGTCAGGTTCTCCGGCGAGAAGGAGAGCCTTGCGGCTTCCGTGATCGCCGTGCCGCTGGCCGCGCTGGGCAACATGCTGGGTGCAATCACGGCGTACGACAAGGTGGCTCGATCCGACTTCGACTCAAACATGTTCGACAGAGGAGACGAGAAGTTCCTGGCAATTGTCGCCGACCAGGGTGCCATTGCGGTTCAGAACGCGAGGCTCTTTGAGGCGGTGAGGGAGACCGAGAAGCGGCTGAGGGAGACCCAAGCGCTGCTTCTCAGGACGGAGAAGCTTGCGGCTCTCGGCGAGATGAGCGCCAAGGTGGCACACGAGATTCGCAATCCGCTCACCGCGATCGGAGGGTTCGCACGAAGAGTCAGCAAGACTCTGAAGGAGAGCGATTCGAACCGCGACTTCCTTGAGATCATCATCAAGGAAACGGAGCGGCTCGAACGAATCGTGAACGAACAGCTTCAATTTGCGCAGCTCTCGAGGCCGAGGCTCAAGATGGAGGACATAAACCTCGTCGTTCAGGAATCGCTTCAGCTCGTGAGCGAGGACGCGCTCAAGAAGAAGGCCAAGGTCTTGAAGAAGTTCTCGACGGATCTTCCCAAGCTCCTTCTGGATTCGGACAAGATCAAGCAGGTGACGATCAACATACTCCAGAACGCGCTCAAGTTCCTCCCGGTGGGCGGGAGAATGAAGATAGAGACCAAGCGCGTGGGGGACAGCGTTCAGGTGGTGATCGCCAACGAGGGCGAGTGCATACCCGGCGAAATGATGGATCGACTGTTCGTGCCCTTCTTCACGTCGGGGAAGGACGGAACAGGCCTGGGCCTCGCAGTCGCGTATCAAATTGTGAAGGAGCACGGAGGCGAGATAAGGGTCAGAAGCGACAAGGAATGGGGCACCATTTTCTGCGTCTATCTGCCCGTCAACGCCAACCAAGACAGAAGAAGGAATCTACGAGACAGAAGGGCCAGACTTTCCGACAGGCGGAGGGTTTTCCCGGAAGGTTTCTGACGGCAAAAGGGGGTGAATTCGATGACATCGCTTCTGGTCGTTGACGATGACCAAAGTTGTCGAAAACTGTACGAGAACGAGTTTTCGGACGAAGGTTACACGGTCGCCGGGGCTTCCAGCGGCCCTGAAGCACTCAAGATGATGGAGAAGTCCGCCTTTGACCTGATCATCCTGGACATCAAGATGCCGGACATGGATGGGCTTGAGGTTCTCTGCGAAATCATGAAAACGAAGCGAGATCTTCCCGTGATCATCAACTCTGCGTACCCTTCTTTTAAGACTCACTTCGCGAGCTGGAACGCCGAGGCCTACGTGGTCAAGTCATCCAATCTGGATGAGCTCAAGAAGACGGTTAAGTCCGTGCTCGTCCAGAAGTCGACCTCCCGCCAGTAGGAGGAGACTGCCGGAGGGCCGGACCGGTCCGAACAGACTGATACTCGGTAGCGCCGGAGGGCGCGGCCGCTTCGGGTGAGCTCCAGGAAACGCCGGGCCTCCAGACGGTGATTTCCTCGTTTTCTCGAGAGCGGTGACAGGCTTCGTATTCCCCGTTTTCAAAGTCGATATTCCCAGCGGTGGTCGGCCCCTTCTTCACGGCCCACGGGGTGCTGCGGCCGGTTTTCGCGTTGACTGAAGGCCCCTCCCTGTGGTATTTCTATTATGCGCAGGTGCGACCCTAGCTCAGTTGGTAGAGCACCAGACTGAAAATCTGGGTGTCCGCAGTTCGATTCTGCGGGGTCGCACCAGTTATCTTTTCTCGTAAGGTGGACAGCGGCGCCGGCGGACCGGGTCTGATCGAGTGGCACGGCCGGCTTGCGCGCCTGTTTTGCCAGGGGCTGGTGTAGCTCAGCAGGTAGAGCAACGCACTCGTAATGCGTAGGTCAGCGGTTCGATTCCGCTCACCAGCTCCAGCTTTGGGACGGAGGGTTCGCTTTGGAAGGGTTGATGGTAGGCGTGTCCGGCGTGAGGGGAGTGGTAGGTAAGGCCTTCACACCGGAGCTTGCCAGCCGGTTTGCCTCAGCGTTCTCCACGTTTGTGAAGAGGCGCATGGTCGTCGTGGGAAGGGACTCCAGAACGACCGGCGAAATGCTCAAGCACGCTGTCGTGTCGGGGCTCGTGGCCGGAGGCTCGGACGTTGTCGACATAGGTATATGTCCTACCCCGACGATCCAGCTGGCCGTCGAGGAACTCGCCGCCGGCGGAGGAATCGCGGTCACCGCAAGTCACAACCCCGAAGAGTGGAACGCATTAAAATTCGTTTCCGCCGGGGGCATCTTCCTTAACGACAAGGAGGGCGGAGAGCTGCTCCGCATGTTCAAGAAGGGGTTGATTGAGTACGCGGGGCACCGCCAGCTCGGGCGCGTTTCCAAGGACGGCGGCGCCGTGGGGCGTCACGTCTCACGGATACTGGGGCTCGACATCATGAATGTGGAGAAAGTGCGGGCACGGCGTTTCAGCGTGGCGATCGATTGCTGCAACGGCGCGGGTGGGGAGGCTGCGAGACAGCTTCTGCATGGCCTTGGATGCCGGCTCCACGAGATCGGCTGTGAACCCACCGGGGTTTTCTCCCGGGGTCCGGAGCCGCTGGCAGAGAATCTCTCCGAGCTGTCGGCCCTGGTCTGCCGGGAGGGGACGGATGGGGGCTTCGCGTTCGATCCCGACGCGGACAGGATGTCGGTGGTGTCGGAGAAAGGGGACCCCCTCGGGGAGGAGCGCACCGTGTGCCTGGCCTCCGCGTTCGTGCTGGGCAAAAGAAAAGGGCCAGTGAGCACCAACGTGTCGACGACGGCGGCTCTCGAAGACATCGCGCGCTCGGCGGGCGCGAGGCTTCACAGGACCAAGGTGGGAGAGGCTCACGTGGTCGAGAAGATGAAGAAGACCCGGAGTGTCGTGGGTGGAGAAGGAAACGGGGGGGTCATTCTGCCCGCCCTCCACTACGGCAGAGACGGGATACTCGCGACTGCGCTGACGCTGCAGTTTATGGTGGAGGCCGGAGTGGGACTCTCTGAGCTCGACGCACGCTATCCCCGCTATTTCATGGTGAAGAAGAAGGTGAGCGCGGAAGGCATAGGCACGGCGTCCCTTAAGCAGATTCTCCTCAATAAATTCGGGGGCGGGACGATAAGTTACGTAGACGGAATAAGGGTGGCTTTTCCAGGCAGATGGTTTCACGTCAGGAAGTCGAGGACCGAGCCGATCGTGCGCGTGATCGTGGAGTCCTCTTCTCCCGACGACGCGGCCTCTCTTGCAGAAGAGATATGCACACTTGTGCGCAGCGGGAGGGCGTGAGAGAATGTGGGTTGGACTGCGGAGCCGCGCCGGGAGCGTCCGGCGAGGGACGCCGCTGTCTGAGCTTTCCTCGATCGAGAAGATTGCAGTATGTGCGGGATAATCGGATACGTAGGTAAGCAGGAATGCCTCCCCATTCTCATGGAGGGTCTGAGGAGGCTCGAGTACAGGGGATACGATTCCTCCGGCGTGGCCGTCCTGGCCAAAGACGGGGTGATAGTCGAGAAGACCGCGGGCAAGATCGCCCTTCTTGAGCAAAGAGTGAAGCATGCCGGGCCGTCAGGCACGGCCGGAATCGCTCACACGAGATGGGCGACCCACGGCGAGCCCACGACCCTGAATGCACACCCCCATCTCGACTGCAAGGGCAAGATAGCGGTGGTGCACAACGGGATAATCGAGAACTACCACGTCCTCAAGCAGAAGCTTCAGGGTGAGGGTCACACGTTTACCACCGACACCGACACGGAGGTGCTGGCCCATCTCATCGAGAAGTACTACGACGGTAATCTCGAGCGGGCGGTGAGCAATGCACTTTCGGTCGTCGAGGGCACTTATGGAATCGCCGTGATCTGCGCCGATTCACCCCAGAAGGTGGTGGGCGCGAGAAACGGCAGTCCGCTCGTCGTGGGAATAGGGAGGGGGGAGTACTTCCTGGCGTCCGACGTTGCCGCCATGCTGAGGCACACCAACCAGGTGGTCTACCTGGACGACGGCGAGATGGTGGTGCTCGAAGCGGACGGTTTTCACACGACGACGATAAGCCAGGAGAGCATCTCAAAGAAAATAGAGGAAGTCTCGTGGAACCTCGAGATGATTGAGAAGGCGGGCTTCAAACACTTCATGCTCAAGGAGATCTTCGAACAGCCCCAGTCGCTCAGAAACGCGATGAGGGGAAGGCTCATTCCGGAAGACGGCGCGGCGAGGCTCGGAGGCCTTAACCTCAGTGACAGTGAACTCAGGAAGGTGGACAGGGTGATCATCACGGCCTGCGGCA
>JAZDPI010000276.1:0-12374 GCA_043797775.1 Candidatus Eiseniibacteriota bacterium | reverse complement strand
CTCCTTGTCGCGGGCCGGGCCGGCGTTGCCCCGGCGTCCCCGGCGGGCAGGGGAGACCTGAGGCAATCGGCAGCAGTCCATTTGGGAGGGGTGCCTGAATACGGCAGTGCACCGGGCAGTGACTCGTATCCGGACGTTGCGTTTGGAGACGGTGTGGCCCTCGTTGTGTGGGAAGCTGCCGGGTGGGAAAACGGTGATATTCATGCCGCGCGGATCTCCGGAGGCACCGTCATGGATCCCGCGGGCTTCTCGCCGGCGGCAACATCGGGAGTGGAGACGTCACCCTCGTGTGCGTTCGGAGGCGGGCTTTTCCTCGTCGTGTGGCAGGATTCGCATGCCGGCATACTTGCGGCACGCGTCGACACCTCGGGCGCGGTTCTGGGTGGAGGGAGCTTTACTATCTCCGGCAGCACGGACGCGGGCTCACCCTGCGTGGTTTCTTCGGATTCTCTCTTCCTCGTAGTGTGGCACGAAGGAGGTATGGGAGAGACGAACGTCCTCGGGGCTAGGGTCAGGTTCTCCGGTGAGGTACTGGATCCGGATGGATTTGTGATTTCTGGTGAGCGGTACGACCAATCGTATCCCTCGGCGGCGAGTGACGGGCGAGATTTCCTCGTGGTCTGGCAGGACAGGAGAATAGGGGACTGGGCCGTGTACGGGACGAGGGTGACCGGCTCCGGCAGTGTGCAGGATGGCTACGGCATCATGATCTGCGGGCTCCTCGACGGGAACCCACGTACGGCTCCCGACGCGGCCTTCTGCGGCACCTGCTACGTTGTTGCCTGGCAGGACACGAGGCCCGGCCTGAGCAAGCTCTACGGAACCAGGGTGTCCTTAGCCGGGACGGTCAAAGACGGCACAGGTCTGCCTCTCTGCGCGACCAGCGGCGAGCAGTCCGGCCCCGCTCTTTCGTTCAACGGTTCCGGCCTTGTGGTCGCCTGGGTGGGCATGAGCACATACGAGAACGTGATGATGGCAACGGTGGATACGACGTTGGGCGGGGGCAGTGCGACTGCCGTTTGCGTCTCGGCGGAACCCCAGCTCGGCCCGTCGGTGTGCCTGACGGACGGTGCGTGGATGGTCGTGTGGATGGATTCCCGCTCCGAGGCGGGCGACGACGTGTACGCCACCAGAGTATCGTACGAGGGAAACCCGGAGGATCCCTGTGGATTCCTCGTGTCGGCGGCGGCGAATTCGCAGGAGTCGCCCCGAGCGGCCTTCAATGGAACGGTGCATCTCGTTGTGTGGGAGGATCACAGGGCTGGTGATAGGGACGTCTATGCTACGCGCGTGTCCGCCGAGGCGGAAGTGCTGGACTCGCTGGGCATCACCGTCGCGTCTTTCACGGGAGAACAGCATTACTGCGACGTGACCTCGAACGGGAGCGATTTCCTCGTCGTCTGGGTGGACGAGGGGGCGGCGGGTGACGTTTACGGGAGGAGGGTGAGTGGGGCGGGAGCGGTACTCGACGCCACGCCCATAGCCATTTCCGCCGCCGGCAGCATAGAAACGCGTCCTTCGGTCGCATCGGACGGATCTTCGTACTTCTGTGTGTGGGAGGATCTCCGTACCGACGGGACGGGTGACATATACGGAGCGCGCGTATCAGACGCCGGGCTTGTCCTTGACGCGTCGGGAATCAAGATAACAATCAATGGTTCGTCATACTCCCAGCGGCGGCCGAGCGTGTGCTTTCTGGACACGTGCTACGTCGTGGTGTGGGAGGACAATCGAAACGGCGACTACGACGTCTACGCTGCGAGGGTCACGGGGCAGGGTGTGGTGCTCGATAGCTGGGGCATAAGACTCTCGGTTTCCATCGCGGACGACCTGCGACCCTCGGTAACCCCGTCCGACACGACCTGCCTGGCGGTGTGGGAGGCACACTCGAGCCTTCCCTCGGGAACGGACGTGCGAGGCGTGAGACTCTCCGCGTCCGGTAAGGCTCTCGCTCCTTCGCCCATCCTCGTCAACATGGCGGCGGGAGAACAGAGCGAGCCGTGCGTCGCGTTCGGAGAACTGGATTATGCCTGTGTATGGACGGATGCGCGTTCAGGGGGATACGACATATACGGCGTGAAAGTCCAGCCTGACGGCTCCGTCGTTGATGCCGGAGGAGCCGGCATTTCCAAGGAAGTGAGGAGGGAGAGGACCCCGTCCGTCTCCCATCAGGGCCAGGGCATCTGGCTCGTAGTCTGGTCGGCTGTGACTGGCGCACCCTACGAAGCGCCCCGCATCTGGGGCAAGGTTGGAGTTTGGGACGACCTGACGTCGGTCTGGCCTCCTGCGGTGTCGCATCTCGCGGCCGAGCGCCGGGGAGGCGACGTGAGAGTCTCGTGGGTACTCGAGAGGGATTGCTTCACTGCTTTCCGCATACTGAGACAGTGCGACGCGGAGGGCGAGTGGAGCGACGTGGAGTCTCACTGGACGGATCTCGTTCGGCTGGCTTCGAGCGGAACCGGCGAGTACGTTTGGTTCGATGAGAAAGCCCCCGCGGAGCTGTGCCGTTACGCCCTGAGCGGCGAGACGGAGAACGGTGTGACGGAGGATATCGGCACCGTCACGATTCCGCCTTTGAGCCCGCGGCCGGCGGAAATTCTGCTCGCACCGCCCACGCCTAATCCTGCCGTGCTACCATGCCGGGTGGAGTTTCGCGTGGCCGGCGACGTGCCGGTCACCGTTGACGTGGTTGACGTGAGGGGGAATGTGATACGAAGAGTGTTCACAGGCGTTCCGGGTGCAGAGCGTAGCGTCACGTGGGACGGGACGGACTGGCGGGGCAGGCGCGCAGGCCCGGGCATCTACTTCATAAGGCTCACCTACAAGCGAGGCTCTGAGAGGGGCACCGAGCGAGGCAGCCGACGGAGTGCGGAACAGGACGCCGGACGCACGGGAACGGGCACCGTCTCGAGGAAGCTCGTCATCTTCTGAGCCGCATCATCTCATGGTCGCCTTCCGTCCGACAGCAGGCAACGCGGCTAAAGGGCCCTTCATTGCTTGAGCTCCGGGAGGTTCCTTATGTGGCCGTCCCACGTGTACCGGATTATGAGGAAATCGCTGTGCTCCGGGCCGAGAAACTCCGCATACGCCACCGTGTCCACCTGAGGGAAGAAGAGCTTTATCCCGAGATCTTCCGCCACGGCGGCGCGCAGATTCGTGTCCCAGTAGTATCCCCCTGCCGCGACGAACGGATGCTCCGTGAACCTTCCCTGCTTCAGGTCCTCGACCGGGCTCAGGAGGAGAAGCTTTGCGCCGCGCGGGATCCCGATCTGGGACAAGTCTGAAATCAGGTTGCCTGCCACAATCGGCCTGTCAAAAAGGCCGTCTCGCTTCCGCTGGCTTCCCATGACGCTGGCTCGTTCCGTCCTGTCGATTATCATGTGCGAGTTCAAGAGGAAGAGGAGGCCCAGAATCAGCGAGACGGGGAGCTCGGACCTCACTCTCCGGAAGATTCTGCTGACGTAGAATGCCAGCACCGGCGCCAGCCCGGCCAGGGGAATGTAGAGATAATAGTGATAGGGATGACCGGTCAGAGGGAGCACCGGCAGGAGCATGAGGAAGTACCACAGGGTCGGGTAGAAGGCTCTGACCTTCTTCTTTCCGGCAGCCAGCACCACGACACCGAAGAACACGGCGCCGAACGCGAGCCAGGAGGAAGCCTCGGGGTCAAGCAGGTTCGTCGGATCCTTCGCTCGGGCCTCCACGATGTTGAACGTCCATTTGAAATACGTCTGAAGGCACGTGACGAGGTCGGAGCCGCCGCTCAGCACGTACGCTCCTTCTTCAGGCGGCACTCTGACGCCGAAAATGTTGGCCTGATAGAAGAGCCCTGCGTACACCGCCGCCACGAAGGCGAGGGCGACAAAAGTGGGCACGGCTTCCTTAAGGCGCCGGCCTCGAAGCGCATATGCGGCGAAGACGATCAAGGGGAAGAGAATCGTGACCTCCTTGCAGAGAAGGGAGCCAGCGAACAGTGCCGAAACCACGAGAATCCCTTTTAAGCCGTGGGGCTTCCTCGCGTTCAAAAGATAGAGAGAGGCGGCAAGGATGAAAGAGCAGCTCAGGATCTCACCCGCGGATGAAATGGAGATGAGAGGGGCGTAGAGAGAAGGATGAACGCCAAAAAACAGAGATGCGAAAATACAGGCGGCGTGAGAGGAGGAGAAGCGCCTGGCGACGAAGAACACCATGCAGGCGTTGGCAACGTGGAGAATGAGCGAGAGAGCATGGAAGGCCACGGCGTTGAATCCGAAGAGAGCACTTATGCCGCCGAAGTAAACGTAACTCGAGAGAATCCGCCAGAAAGTCTCGGGCGGGCTGTTGGCTATCCAGAGGCTCGTGAAGTCATCCTGGGCGAAAAAGTAGTGAAGGACTCTGTAATAGACGACCAGAACTGCAACGGCTATGACGGCGCAGGAAATAAGGTCGGGCAGGCGTTCCGCCAGGCGCCGGTGCCTCTTGAGGAACGACCGCCTCTTCCTGACCGGTTCGTGCCGTGAAGCGGCGGTGGGCCGAGAGCCGTCCTTGCGCGCCGAAGAGCCTTTGGCCGCCCCGCTGCGGCTTTCTCGTTTTCTCCGTCCCATTCTCCCTCTGGCCGGATTCGTGACCGGAGCGAAGGGGCACCGGCGGCGAGCCGACGTCCTCAGGCCGGCCGATGCCCCTCCAGGTACTGCAGAAGGCCCGCTACTTCTCAGGTCGTTCGAAGATTGCCGGGTCCACCTTGGGATTGAGCTTTAGCTGCTTGTGGACCGTGGCGGAAATCTGTTTCTGGCCCGCCCTCTGAACGGACGCGAAGCTGACCTTCAGGCCCTGCACATCCCTGATGTCCGAGAAAACCTCGGTGACTTCCTGCGGACCTTCCATCGTGCTGGCCCGTCTCAGGTTCCCCGCGACAGAGTAGTTGTCGGTGTCTATGTACAGGTGAACTGTCCCCCCGGACGCCGTTGTAAGAAGAACGTCGAAGACCTTGCGTCCCTCGAAGTCATTCTCTCCGAGCAACTGAGGGTTTGCGCTGCCTTCGGCGAACGCCCTGAAGAGACTGAGAACGTCAAACTGCACTTGGTTGAGAAGTTCCTCGATCTGGCTCCCCTGCAGGTCTATGACGCCCTGCGACGTCCGCATCCAGCCCTTGTTCCTGTTGAGAACCTGCGTGACGGGGCCCATGGGAGTCTGCATGTCGATATGGACCCTGTCGGGATGGACAAACGTCATGTCCATCTGAATAGACAGCTCACCGCCGGGAGTACTGACACTGACGTCGAAGACGGACTTCACGGAGCCGACGGACATGACCTTCTCTTTCCCACCCATGGCGTTCAGTGCGGCGTTCATGACCTCGATGCCGCTCTGCTCAGACGCCTCGCCCGGCTCGGGTATGTCCTCCGAAGGCTGGGGAATCGTGATGTCGACTACCCTCACCGTGCCGAAACTGGAAAGAGGCTTGTCGAACTGGGAGGCGTCACCCACGGCGAGGAGCGTCAGCTTCTCAGGCAGGAGGCGCTTCTTGGCCACTCTCAGCACGTCTTCCTTCGAGACCTTCTCGATGGCGGCTCTGGTCTTCTGCAGGAAGTCCGTCGGGTAGCCGTAGTACTTGTAGGTCATGAGACGATTCAGAATCTTTCCCACGGAGTCGAACTGGAACGCAAACGAGTTGAGGTAGCTTTCCTTGGCGAGAGAGAGCTCGTTGTCCGCCACCTCCGACTGGGTGATCTTGCTCACCTCTTCACGCATGGCCGAGATGGCCTGGTGCGTGCTCGCGAATTTCGTGGAAGCGAATATGTAGACCGGGCCGGGATGATCGTATCCCGCGAGAAGCCCGCCCCCGACTGCGTAGGCGAGGCCGAGCTCGCTCCTCACCTTCTTGAAGAGCCTGGACGTCCAGCCTCCGCCCAGTATGTCGGACATGACGTAGAACGCAGGATAGTCGGGGTCGTCGAGCCTCATCCCGATGTGACCCATCAGAACGAAACACTGTTCGATGTCTTTCTTCTCCGCATAGTTGACGGACGGTTCCGGTGTAACGTCCACCACGGGAAGTTCAGGGTATGTGATGTTCGTCGTGCTCCAGGCGGCGAAGGCGGTCTGGATCTTCTTCTTCATATCCGAGGTCTTGAAATCACCCCACACGCCCAGGATCACGGCGTTGGGGTGAAAGTACTTGCGATGGAAATCCAAAAGGTGCTGCCTCTGGAGCTTGTCAACGTCGTCGTACTCCACCTGGCGCGCGTAAGGCGATTCCGTGCCGTAAACGAGCTTCTGATACTCGCGCATGAGGATGCTCATCGGTTCGTCGTTGCGTCTCGAAATGGAGCTTCGCATCTGGGTCCTGGCAAGGTCGATCTTGTCCTCTCGGAAGGCGGGACCCACGAGGAAGTCAACGAAGAGTCCGAGCACCCTGTCGAAGTTCTCCTTGAGAGTGTTCGCGTAAAGCTCTGCGCTGGACTCTTCGACCGAGCCCTCTATCTTGGCGCCGATGGACTCGAGGAGCTCGTCTATCTCATCGCCCGTCTTGGAGGTCGTACCGCCTGTGCGCCAGGCTGATCCCATCAGCTCAGCCAGTCCGTTGAGATCCTTCGGTTCGTACACCTTGCCCGCTCTGACGAGCGCTCTCATCTGTATTACGGGCAGCTCGTGATCTTCCACCAGCATCAAGGTCATCCCGTTCTTGAGTGAGACCTCTGTCACTTGCGGCATCTTTATGTCGCGGAGCTTGGGGAAGCTTAACTTCTCCAGGTCTTCGGCCGACCCCAGGACCACGCACGGCACGAGGGTCGCGAACAGCAACACCGCCACGAGGCGGGTAAGTTGGCGTCTTCTTGACATTGGCTGCTCCTTTCAAGGAAGAGAAATCCGCGTTCAGTGCGCGGGTTTGTTATCGGCGCGACTGCCGGCGCCCCAGGTTTGCCGACAGCGCTGGACTGCCAGCGCCGCGGATCCGCCGGCGGCACGGGGTCGCCGTCGGCGCCCGCGCTCGCTACTTGCTGTCGGGCTTGACCGTCTCCACGATCGTGCAGTTCTTCTTCGTAAAGTACTCGTTTGCCACGCGCATTATGTCTTCGGGCGTGACTTTCTCGATCATGTCGAGCTTGGTGAACATGTTTCGCCACGAGCCGGTGACGTTCTCAAACTGGGCAAGGTTCATCGCCAGGCCCATGTTGTTATCCAGAGAGTTAATGAACTCGGCTCTCTTTCTTGTTTTGATGCCCTTGAGCTCCTCTGCCGTCACGGGTTCCTTCTTCAGGCGTTCGATTTCCTCCTGGAGTGCCTTCTCGTTTTCCTCGGTGGTTTTGTCCTTGTTGGGGACGGCCACAAGAATAGAGAGACCGGGGTACTTGTCGCCCAGCGAGAAGGCGGAGGCAGCCAGCGCCAGCTTCTCGTCTCTCACGAGCCGCTTGTAGAGCCTGGAGGTTCGTCCTTCTCCCATGAGAGCGTTGATGACCTCAAATACCGGCTCGTCGGGGTGATGGGCGGGAGTCCTGTGAAAACTCACGAAGAGAATCGGCTGAGACGGATCCTCCACTTCGATGCGCTTAAGCCCCCTCTGCGGAGGCTCGACGGTCTCGACCCTGTCGGGCTTCCGGCCGGCCGGGATGCCGGAGAGATGTTTCTCGAGCACGGGAAGAGCGGTCTTGGGGTCAACGTCTCCCACCACACAGACCGTGAGGTTCTTCCCACAGTAGTATTTCCGAAACCACTCCTCAGCCTCCTGGCGCGTGATAGTCTCCAAATCAGACATGTGGCCGATGATGAGGACGTGGTAGGGATGTGCCTTGTAGGATGCGGCCAGAAGCTCCTCGAGGAGCTTCATGGTCGGAGAACTTTCGATCGCCATCCGCCTCTCTTCCCTTATGACCGAGAGCTCCCTGTGGAACTCCCTCAAGACGGGATTGGTGAACCTGTCGGCCTCCAGGGCGGCCCAGAACTCCAGCTTGTTTGAGGGCAGAGAGTAGATGTATTGCGTCTGGTCGAAGCTGGTGAAGGCATTGAGACCGACCCCGCCCTGCCTTTCAACGAATTCTCCCATCTGGTTCTGAACGACGTATTGAGCTGCTTCTTCCTGAGCCTTGGCAAAGGCCGACTCGAGCTCCTTGACCTTCTCCGGCGAAGACAGAGGTCCTTTGTTCCTCTCGGCCTTCAGGGCGAGAAAGAGCTCGTCAACCTTCGCCATAGCCTCTTTCTCCTTCGCGTAGTCCTTGGTGCCGATGGACGTCGTGCCTTTGAACGCCATGTGCTCAAAGATGTGAGCCAGGCCCGTCATGCCGGTGATCTCGTCCGTCGAGCCGACGTCGGCGTAGGTGAGCATGGAAATGACGGGCGCCACCGGCCTGGGCAGGAGTATCACCTTTATCCCGTTCGGCAGAACTTTCTCGACCACGTCCTTCTGCATGTCGGTCAGTGTCTTGGCGGCCGCGGAGATGGCAGGTGGTGCGAGAAGGAGTGGAACGAGCAGGGCTGCCGCGAGGGCGAGAAAGGCCGGGGCGATGGCCCGGGGGCGGGGAGGTGTCATCCGGGGGCGAGCTGGAATTGCGCTTGGGCTGGGTGTACTTGCGCTGCGGTCGACTGCAGGCGCCCTTGAGCCGGGCTTCGTCTGCGATCTGAACATGAGATTCCTCCTTTCGCTGGCAGGAAGCGAAGCGGATTGAAGACTAACAACGAGGTAACAGTGCTAAACCTCAGGAGGATAGGGCAGTGGGGCCGGAGGCGTCAAGGGGGTCGTTGAGTGGGGGGCGGGTGAGGGATGGGCGCAGTCCAAGTCGGCGCAGCCGCCACGACCAAGTGGTTCCTTCGGGCGGGTGAGGGACCTTCTGGAGTGTCGTCTCAGTGTGACGTGTTTTTTCCTTGTACTGGCGGCAGGTTAGTGATATGCTCCGGCGTTGGATCAGGCAAAGGCAGCTAATGATATTGCACCGGAGGATGGCGGCCATTGGAAGTCGGCCGCGAGAAGGCTGAGGCCATGCCAGATGCAGGCTCGCTACCCTCATCCAGTTATGCAGAGAAGGCCGGCAGCGTATGTGGATATGCTGCGTGAACGCATCGCTGCAATGCTATGGCACGGAGGTGGTTGAGACTCAGCGGTGAGAGACGTGAACCCGATAGGCTGCGCAGTCCTGCAGTGCTATCAGGTTATCGAGTTCAGTATACTACTGGTTATGTGCAGGAACCTAGAATGAGAGCACAGGATTCGTTTTTTGCCAATCTCACTCCGCTCAAGTCTTTCGATCCTCGCCTCCTCAGGGGTGACAAGGACGTTCCGCAGGAGGTGTGCAACCTCGTTCTTGCCCTCGCATGCTTCTTCAACGACTGGAAGGACATGCAATTAGCCTTCTATTCACTGTCCCGTGTTAAGCCATCAGAACCCAAGGGAGAGACACCAGCTTGGGGAGAGTTCAACGGGCTTGTGTGGCATCTGATCCGCCTCCAAGTGAGTTCTCTCCACGAGACGCTCTCGTTCGTCAAGAAGACCAAATCTGCGGTCGAGCACCCATACTTCCAGAACATCATCCAGCATCTTCCTGATTCGAAGAGACAAGTCTGGAATGCACTGGCTGATGCTTCTTCCGATGCCGGCGAGACCGAATTTGGAGAGTTCTGTATGCTCATAAGGAACAAGGTAGCGTTCCACTACGACGGAAAGACACTGTTCCAGGGCTACTCCGGTTGGTTTCTGGATCCTGCCGCCAAGAAGAAGCCATACCTCTCGAGGGGTACGGCTCGCGTCAATGAACGGTTCTACTTCGCCGAAGCTTCTGCCCAGAGTTACTTTGAGAGTCTCCTCGATACTAAGGGCCTGGCCCCCAAGAAGATCATGTCCCTTTGTGACAACGTGGGGCAGGCTTTATCCAAGATAGTCAAAGACTTCATCGATAGCCGAGAGGTTGGTGTGGAAAAGAGGAACCGAACATAACCAGCCGCTCCACCCGACACTCCGCTTCGCGGCGTGCGGGTGAGCGGCATCGTTCGGCCACAAAAGCCGCCCGGAGGCAGGCCACTGTCAGACAACGAGGAAACGATGCCACCATCGCTGGATAAGTCGCAAGAGCTGTTTTGTGAAGCGCCGCCCGGCCATGTCCGCCTTCTAGCCCCAGCCGGCTGCGGCAAGACTCTATCCCTTCTGTTCAGGTGCGTCTCCCTCGCAAAAAAGGCAAAGCCGCAGAACGTCCGCTTTCTTATCGTGACGTTTACGGTTGCCGCCAAGCAAGAACTCGCCTCTCGGTTGAACGAGGATGGTCGCTTCGCCTCGATCCGAGATCATGTTGAGATCACGACGCTCAATGCCTGGGGATACCGCCGAATCAGGAACGTTGCCTTCAACGCGACGCTTATCACCGGCAAGGAGAAGTACCACTTTGCCATGCTCAATCAGCTTCAACCGATTTGGATGAAGCACGAGCGTGTCAAGGACGCAATCGAGATGAAGCGCCACACGACGCCACGACAGCTGATGGACCTCTTGGACGCGTTCAAGTCCGTGGGCTTCGATCATGTCCGTCAAACGAACTTCGAGCAGTTTGCCGCGCGGCTAAATGAGATTCGCTCCCATGGACTCGGCCCAAAGATCGACGAGATCATCAACGATCTTGCACAGCTCGGCGTCCTGGTGAGCACAATCAATCGAAAGGGTGAGGAATCTGCAAAGGCGGGCGAACGCGATATTCACAGCTCGTTCTTTCGGTTTTGGCGAGAGGCGACACAGCACTTGATCGACAGCGCCACGTTCACGCTCGAGGACCAGAAATACGCCGCCTACCTCGATGAACGCCAGAAACTTGAGGAAGGCAAGTATCTAACGGGAGCCGCCAGATACGATCACGTTCTCGTTGACGAGTTTCAGGACATCAACCCGCTAGACCTTGCCTTATTGAAGGCAATCACCGAACGAAACCGAGCAAACATCACGATCGTGGGCGACGACGATCAGGCGCTGTTTGAGTGGCGCGGCGCAACGCCGGAGTACATTCTGGACCCCGCCCGCTTTTTGGGGTTTGACTTCACCACTTTCACCCTCGCCACGAACTATCGGTCCCCCGCGAACATCGTTGATTTGTCGCAGCGACTAATTGCACACAACACCAGACGGGTCGAGAAGAAGATTCGGTCCAGCGGAACCCCGAAAGCCACGATTGAGATCCGCGCCACGGGCGATTTGAACGAGGCGATGGAATTGGTATACTCAGAGGTCAAGCAGTTCGTCGGGCGTGGGCAGAGCCCCACTCGCGTCGCAATCATAGGCCGAAAGCGCAGCCAGATCATTCCCTACCAAGTCTTCTTTGCGTCCAAGGACGTGTCGTTCTGCGCCGCGGAAGACCTCCAGGTGTTTCTGAGCCAGACCTTCGATAGACTACTTCGCCTCATAATCATCAAAACGCGATGTAACACAAAGCAGATGCGGACGCAGGTGGTGGATGACCTGATGGAACTCTGCAATTTGGTCAAGCGATATCCGCTAAGCAAGGCCGATCGTGAATCCGTTCGGAAGCACTTGAGCCAGTCAGGCGCATCCACGCTTTCCGCGGCCGTTGACGCGTTGGCGGCTTACCGCGGTCCGCTGAAAGGAACGAATTCATCGGGAAGAATCAGCACAGACATGGCCGAATCTGTACGACACTTTGTCAATGCCGATACAGTGTCGGATTCCATCGCGCAATTGGGGGCCCATTTCGAAGGGCTCCAAGTGGACCTCGGCAAAGCCGAGGACGATATCTTCTTCGCCGACCCCCCGTTCCTGCATTTGGCAGAGTACGCCACTCGATACGGAAACGATTACATGCAGTTTGTCGAGGACATTGAGCGAGCAAAGGAGCAATTGGTCTACGTTCCTCCGTTTGAGGATGATGGCCAACCATCATCGGCTGCCGAACTATGGAAGCGCCCGCTTCATCTGATGACAGCACTGAGGGCCAAGGGAAAGGAGTTCGACACCGTGATTCTGCTGGATGTCAATGATGGCATCTGGCCAAACCGAAACGCTCAAACGCCGGAGCAAAAGGAAGCAGAGCGAAGGGTCTTTTACGTGGCGTTTACCCGCGCTCGAAAGCGAGTTGTGATGTTGGTGAGCAATCGGTTCGGCAATAGAGCCGCGATTCCCTCGCCTTTCATCAGCGAGCTTGGCCTCTCCGTGAGCTAAGGTCGTGCAGCAAAGGCAGGCCGAACCAAACGCTGAAGCTGACCGGGGCCGCCATTTTGATTTTGCGCGACGTGAAGTCATTGCAGGCGGCCGTGGCAGCTTAGCTTTGTCGTTGAATCTGTAGGAAAAGACTTGAAGTAATCACAGGATTGGCTAGACTCCCGAAGAAGGTTCTTCAAAGGAGGCTCCATGCCACGCTTCAAGCCCTACTCCTATGCACAGACGCTCATGATCCCCGTTGATCTCAAGA
>JAZDPI010000262.1:0-4531 GCA_043797775.1 Candidatus Eiseniibacteriota bacterium | reverse complement strand
CCTTGAGCCGCATACCGATGACTTCGGAAACGCGTGCCCCTGTGTTGTAGAAAACGGTGAACATGACGCGGTCGCGTTGGCCGCTCCAGGTGGCCGGATCAGGAGCTTCCAGAATCGCTTCGATTTCTTCCCGTGATAGATACCCCAACACAGGCCTCTGAAACTGTTTCATCGGAACAGACAGAACCTTTTGAATGTGCGACAAAGACGCCGGTTCCCGGTATGCGGCGTAATTCATGAAGGATCGGATAGCTGCCAGCCTTGCGTTCCGCGTGCGGATTGAGTTTTTGCGATGCTTCTCTAGGTAAGCCAGGAAGCTGAGAACGACAGACGTGTTCAGATCATCCAAGCCCATGGTTACGGGTCGTTTGTTGAGACGTTCAGAGGCATACCGGAGGAGCAAACGGAATGTATCCCGGTAGGCTGTAATTGTCCGCTGGCTAACGTTGCGTTGATCAATGAGGTTCTGGCAAAAGAAATCCTGCAGAAGCTGTGCGAGATTGGGTGAAAGGTTCTGATCTTTCATGGCGTTTCCCCTATTTTTGATTGAGCATATTGTTCAAATCTTTCCGTGGTAATGGCAAAGAGTTCCGGAATACCAGTGAGGTACCAGTACGTATCGGTAACCTTGGCATGTCCCAGATAGGCCGACAAAAAGGGGATGAGCCGGTCAACGTCTTTTCCTTCCTTGTACCAGGAAAGGATTCGTCGACAAGCGAAGCTGTGGCGTAAGTCGTGAATTCGGGGATGTCTCCTCCCATTCTCGCAGCGCCAGCCCAGCCGTTGACGCAATTTCTGGAAAACATAACTGACCGTCGGATACGGAAGAGATCGTCCGCTTTCGGAGAGAAAGAAAGCTCCTGACTTTGGAATCGGATGATAGCAATCCCTGAAATCTGCGTATTGCAGAAGGGCCTGCCGGATGGAAGGGTGAAAAGGGACAAGGCGGGACTTGCGAAATTTTGTTTCCCGTACCGTGAGCACTCCTTGAACAAGGTCTACATGATTTCGGTCCAGCTTGAGGGCCTCGGATACTCGCAGGCCGGTGGCCGCAAGCAGAGCAAAAAGCGTGCTGTATGTCCGTGGTCGGAGACCTCCGGAAGGAGTCAACTCCCCGCAAGCCCGAACAAGATCTGCTATTTTCTGCTCTGAATAGATATAAGGCTCTGGACGATGACACGCCAAGCGCAAGATGCCTCTTGGCGGGATCTCTGTTCTCGGCTCATAGATCGCCAAGTATTTGGCAAAGGAACGTACCGTTTCGAATCTTCGTCGCCGATAGCTGGGGGAGCCGTCTTGAGCCAACTGTACCCAACGCAGGGCGAGGTCCGTGGTAAGGGGCCCGCGGTGCCGGTTATCCGTAACGTATTTCGCGAAATGGAGCAGCTGCTCTCGGTCAGTGCGGAACCGAAAGCCGAGATTCCGACGGTAAGTCACATATTCTTCTACCCAGGCGAGCATGCATTTGTGTTTTCTCATGATCGCACCTCCGTCAATGGAAGCGCTACTTCGGACAACTGCACCAAATTGACTTTGGTATATATAGAAACCGTATCGATCTCTCGGTGCCCAAGAAAGTCAGCGATTTCCTTGAAGGTAGCCCCCCGCTGGTACATTCGTGAAGCGATGGTGTGACGAAAGGCATGAGAACTGAATCGATCTCGACCCAGTGCTGCCCAAGTGCAACCCCTGTCGACAGCGTTGTGAACGATCCCAGCGCCAATCGGGAAGCCCTTCGGAACGGCATGGCGAAGGAATACGTGACGATCTTGCGATTTGGGTCGCCCGCTACGCAGATAGGCGACAATGGCACGGCCCAGCCTCTTTGGCAGAGGTAAGATCCTGGGCCGATGTGTTTTGCCTCTGTGTACTTGTAACGTTCCCTTTCTCCAGTCGATATCCTCAAGGCGCAAGCCGGCTACCTCGCTTGCACGCAACCCAAGTTCCGATAGACAGAGGCACATAGCATAGTCCCGACAGCCCGTGGGCGTGGCTCGGTCAAAGGTGGAGAAGAATCTGTTGATCTGATCGTCGCCGAGCGTCCTCGGGATATGAGCCTGTTTCCATGCAGGGATTGTTGGTACGGCGCAGGAAAGATCTCGACGGCATTGTCCCCGGAGACAGACAAATCTGAGGTAGCTCCGAAGAGAGGAAGCCAGAACTTTGGTCGATCCCGGTTTATGACCTCGTGCGCGATCGGAGACGAATTCGATGACGTCGCGTGTCGTAAGATCGGTCAGTTTCGGATGTCTCTCTCCGTACTTGGCAAGGAGAAAAGCACGTACATAGCGGGTCCGATAAAGGATGGTTTCATCGGCGAAGCCACATGTCGTTCTCATATAGTCTTCGAAATCTGAGACTTCCCGCTCCAGAGGCGTGAGCTCCAATGGAGGGGGGATAGGGATGCGCTCAACATTCCGAAGCGAAACAAGAAGATGCTGCAAGACGGCACGTGCTTCTTTCAGTCCTCTGTTGGCAGGAGGTGAGCAGGTACACTCGGGCAGGTGTCCATACAGGAACAGGGAGACCACGCTCTCGGATATATGGGCTGGGTCTAACCCGTATCCCTTGAGCCATTTCCCAAAATGCGCAGCGACCCGCACGTAAAGATTAATGGTTTTCGCAGTGTGGCCTCGCAGAGCGAGGTAGGCGGTGAAATCCTCTAGACCCTCACCTAGCATATTGGCTTGGAGACGTTTCAATGCATGACGTTGACGAAAGTAGCGCTCGATCATGGGTGCCCTCCTTTCCTGGTTAGGGTCAAAGAGAAACACCCATTTTATGCGGAGTAGGGATGAAGGCGGAATGCCGCTAAGTGCCTAATATTCCGTGCTGAGAAGGTTGTCAGGGGAATGAACTCTGAATAATTGCGAACTTCGGATAATTTCTGTGAAGGACGACCCGTTTTAAGGCCTGTTCACATAAATAATGCCGACTGCCGGATTATGCCGCGTCTGGGCCAGGCACCCGCCCGAGGTGCGTGGGATCCCTGATTCTCTTCAAACCCCCGGTCGGCATAATCAAAGGCCCTCCAGGAAGTTGAGTAGAGCATCCTGGGGGCGGTAGCGGTGGGGTGCGGCCCCGTTCGAGGTTGCGTGAGCGAGGGCCTGCTCTTTGAGTCCCATGTCGGCGTGTAGGTATATCTGGGTTGTCTCCGTCGACTCGTGGCCCAGCCAGAGAGCAATCACGGTCAGGTCCACGCCGCGCCGGAGGAGGTCCATTGCCGCCGTGTGCCGTAGAGTGTGGGGCGTCACAGTCTTGCCTGCGAGGGATGGACAGATCTGGCGCGCGGTAGCGAGATGTCGGGCGATGAGCCGCTGGAGAGCGTCCGCACTGAGACGCCCGCCGCGTGAGCTGGGGAAGACGGGATCTGCTGGATTCCCGTCCTGTTCCGATAGCCATCCCTTGAGGGCTGCGGCCACGTCCTTACGTAGAGGCGTGCACCGCATCTTGCGGCCCTTTCCGAGGCAACGGACATGAGCGCCGGCGCCGAACTCCACATCCTGCCACCGAAGCGATGTGATCTCGCTGTTGCGCAGGCCCGTCTGGACGGCGACGAGCAGGAGCGCTCGGTCCCGCCTCCCGATCCAGGTCTCCAGGTCGGCAGCTGCCAGGAGGGCGGAGGTCTCTTCCTCCGTGAGGAATTCGACGGGACCGCGCCCGTAGCGCTTGGCAGGGATCGCAAGGACACGCTGGCAATGGAGGGCAAGATCCGGTTCGCTGAGGGACACGTACCGGAAGAATGCGCGGAGCGCGCACAGACGGTTGTTTCGCGTCCGGGTGGAGTTGCCTCGTTCGCGTTCGAGGTGCTGGAGGAAACCGACCAGAAAGGGCGTGTCGATCTCCTCCAGGCAGAGATCGGAGGGCGCCCGCTTGAGGCGCTCCGTGGCGAAGCCGAGTAGCAGGCGGAAGGTGTCCCGGTAGCTGGCCACCGTGTGCGAGCTTGCACCGAGCTGTCCGAGCAATCGGTCTACGAAGAAACGCTGAAGGAGGGAGGGGAAGTTGGTCGTTTTCATCGTGTACCCTTCTTCGGACGCGAGTGCATGTGCTCCGTGGCGAGTTGCAGAAGCTCCGGGACCGCCTCGATGTACCAGTAGGTGTGAGCGACATCCACGTGGCCGAGGTAGGTGGCGAGCTTGGGCATTTCCCGCTCCACGTCGAGTCCGGCCCGATACCATTCGACGAGCCTTCGTGTGGCGAATGAATGGCGGAAGTCCTGCAGCCTCGGCCCGGGGCCGAAGCGTCGGCCCTCGCCGGATTTGCGCAGACCTACGGCGCAGCATATTTTCGCGAATGTGCGACGGACGGCCGATCCGTCCAGACGTCTGCCCCGCTCGGAGACGAGGAATGCCTTGGTCCGAGCACGCGGACAGAGCTTGTCTCGCCGTTGTGCAGACCGCGCAAGGGCGGTGCGCGTCGAATCCTCGACCGGGACAAAGCGGGACTTGCCGAACTTCGTCTGCCGGATCGCAAGTACACCGTCTCGGAGATCCACGTCGCGCACATCGAGTGCCAGCGCCTCCCCAGGACG
>JAZDPI010000258.1:0-4343 GCA_043797775.1 Candidatus Eiseniibacteriota bacterium | reverse complement strand
CAGATGGTCTCCTTCCGGAGAGTACATCGCCTACGTTTCCGACGAAGGCGGCGTGCCGGACCTGTATGTGATGAACGTCCAAGCAGCAACTGCAGCCAGGCTCACCAATTCGACGGCAGGAGTGCTCACACCTTCGTGGGGAAGAGACGACAGTACTCTCTACTTCACTGCCCTGGCCAATCTCAGATACTCCATGTTCGGCATGACCGTGGATTTCGACTCGCTGTCCTGGCAGCCGATAGGGACACCCACTACGCCCGGGAGGGACCCCTGGATTCCACCGGAGGAACCTCTCGTCTCGACGCCTTACACGCGCACGCTGGGTCTGGACTGGGCCAGGAGTGCGATTGCGTACGACCCGGAATTCGCAACGCTGGGTCTCGGACAGCTTGCCCTGAGTGACGTTCTCGGCAACGAACACTTTCTTTTCTATCTCGGGAGCCACAGTGAAACGGGCGGGAGCTTCCTCGGCACTTTGAGCGCGGGAGGAACATATCTCAATCTATCCAGAAGACTCCACTACGGCGTTGGCCTCTTCTCGGTCGGCATCGTCTATGACGAAGAACTGGAGATCCTGCGCGAAGAACGCAGGAGCGGATGCACTCTGACCGCGAGTTATCCCATCTCCACGTTCGCACGTTTGGACGCCAGTCTGGTGACCAGGTTGGCCAAGGACCACGCGTACAGAAGCGGGAAGACAGCGGATGCGCTCCTCCTTTCGAACTACCTCTCCTACGTCTGGGACAACGGCGTGTTCCGCTCAACGGGCGACGTCATCGGCACGCGCGCCAATCTGACGGTGGGATTCACGCGCGACGTGACCAGAGGAACGGCGGACTATGCTGTCGGCCTGCTCGACCTCAGGGAGAGCGGCGAGCTCGCAGGCGGCCTTGTTTACGCGGGGAGATTCGTTTTCCAGTCCAGTTTCGGAGAGGAGGGAACACGGTTCCGAGCGGGGGGACCGTGGAGTTTCAGAGGGTACACGCGAAGAGCGCTGTCCGGCAGGACGTTGCTCGTCTTCAACAACGAAGTCAGGCTCCCGGTTCTCGGCAGGCTCGCTCTCGGCCGCCCCGGACACTCACTGCCGCTTCCGAGCGTGAGAGGAGCTCTGCTGTTTGACGCCGGTACGGCAGGAGACGGGGCACTCGAGCCCTGGAAGGGATCCCTGGGCTTCGGTCTGTACGTCGGCGGCGGATACTTTCCCGTGGTGAGATTCAACGTAGTGTGGCGCACCGACTTCGAGACGACGGATGAGCGGCCGATTCGGGAGTTCTTCCTCGGATGGAACTACTGAAACCTTGACGCAGGCGCTTCGGGCGGGCCCCGGGACAGCCGCCATTGTCACCGGACGTTCCCGGGAACAGTGAGCGACATCGGGCTCACGAACTGTGACGTCACGAACCGTAAGTGCCCGGCGCCGGAAAGAACCAAGACTCGTCCGAGCTCCGCGTCCGCAACCCAGACGCTTCCGTCGTCCGGCGACGCGTGTATCCAGACAGGGCAGCCCATCTTTCCCACTCGCCACTGCACGCCGGCGCCGGCGGACAAACGGACGAGCTCCTTGCTCCCGCAGGCGGCCACCCAGCACCCCCCACCTTTCTGCTCCGCTTCCACGGCCCGGGGCGACGAGAAGAGGGTGATTCGAGACATCTCCTCGGCCTCAGGGGACAGCCTTACAACGCTGTTTGTCCCTCCGTCGGCCACCCAACAGCAGCCGCTCTCCATCTCGACGTCCAGCACGCTCGGCCGCACGAGATTTGTGTTCGTACTCACGAGAAGCCCCTCGCGCGAGTACTTGTTCACTCGTCCTGCCCCCGGGTCTGCCACCCACACGTTGCCCTCCGAATCGAAACTCACCGAGCGGGGAGTCAGGAGTGCCTCACTCATGACTCTCTCGACGTGCCCGTCCGGAGAGAGAATCGTCACGTTTCCCGCAGCGTAGTCCGCGACTGCGGACGTACCGTCGGTGTGCACTGATACCCAGACGGGGACCGTGAATTCCGCTGCCCGCCACACGAGCCCCCCCTCGGAATCCAGCTTCATCACCCCTTCGTACAGGTCGCACACCAGGACGAACGTCCCGGAGCTCGCAACACAGAAGGGGAGATAGAACCCCCCCACGGTCCAAATCGAGGTCCGCAGGTCCGCCGAAAGCTTGCTCACCACTCCTGACCAACCGTCGCACACTACCGCCATGTGAGGTCCGGGCGTCGCCGCGACCGGCAGGGACGGAGTCCGTTCCCCGGCGGATTCGATCACGGGAACAAGGACGTAGAAGTACGTGGTACCGTTGACAACGGAGGAGTCGACCGCGGTCGCACCGCCCGGGTCAAGCGGAGAGCCCGCAAGGAGCTCGAAGGGTCCGCTTTCACGCGTGCCGCGATACACGTTGAGGCCGCTCAACCCCTTGAGCCTCAGAGGCGCCCATCTAAGCTCCACGCGGCCGTCCAGGGCCACGGCGTTGAAGGAAGGCGGGCGACCCCCCGTGGCGTCGTTCAGCGGATCCAGGGGATTGAGGCGGTCCCTTTCCCCGCAGGAGGCAATCAGTGCCACCGCCGCGAGAGCTCCGAGGACGCCCAAAACCGCCGCCAAACGTGCTCTGCGGTGAACCCTCGACCTCACCATCGGATCCTCACCTGCGCCGTTTGCGGCCCGACGAGAAAACTGATTCGCACTTTCTGCATGTTCACGTCCTTGGGCGCCGGCTCTTTCGTCGAGAGAACAACGAACCCTACGACGCAGACTTCCGCCCCCAGGAGCGCGATCGTCGAGAGATTCCTGTAGCATTCAGAGTCGTCGTAGTGAGAGCGCATGTCTGCGTGTATTGCGGTCTCCAAATAGCGCGAGTACTCCCGGTCAGACTCGATCTCCAGCACGGCGGCTGCGGAGAAGAGCACGAACGCCGAGGCCAGCAGGGCGAACCTGGAACGACCGTGCTCGCGCGAAGCCTGAAGACGGGAGCCTTCGGGCGCAGACGACGCGGCGCGCGAGGGAGAGGCGCCTTCAAGCGTTAGAAGGACGACAACGATCAGTGCGAGCGTTTTCTTCATGGTGCGCGAGGGACGTCCCCTGCCTTTGGGCAAGACGCCTCCGGGCGAGGACTCCGTCTTCTCCTCAGGGGTGAATGGTATATTCCACTGCGCGGGCGTGTCAAGCTCGCGGGACGGCGCGTGTGGGGCGGCGCGGCGCCTGCCCCTTGATTGCAGTGGTGCTCTGGGTTAGAATGCACGAAAATCGCCGCTCGTTGAGAAGGACTCAGAACATTCCCATCCGGAGGAAACGATGAGGTGGAGCAAGACTTTCATACCGACACTCAAGGAAGATCCCGCCGACGCCGAGATTGCGAGTCACAAGCTCATGGTGCGGGCCGGGCTGATGAGAAAGCTGACGAGCGGTGTTTACACGTACCTGCCTCTGGGCCTTCGCTCCGTCAAGAAGGTCGAGGAAATAGTGAGAGAAGAGATGAATCACACCGGTGCGCTGGAGACCCTCCTGCCCATACTGCATCCGGCTGAGCTCTGGAAGGAGAGCGGGAGGTGGGACGTCTACGGCAAGGAGCTCATGCGGCCCGTTGATCGTCACAATCGGGAGCATGCTCTGGGGCCTACTCACGAAGAAGTGATCACCGATCTGGTGCGGCGCGAAGTACGCTCTTACAAGGAACTCCCGGTGACGTTCTACCAGATCCAAACGAAGTTTCGCGATGAGATAAGACCCAGATTCGGCGTCATAAGGGCGCGCGAGTTCACCATGAAAGACGGCTACAGTTTTCACAGGGACGAGAAATCGCTGCGAGAAACCTACGCCGTGATGCACGAAGCCTACTCGCGGATTTTCAGCAGGTGCGGCTTGGGATTCACGGCCGTGGAGGCCGATTCCGGCGCCATCGGAGGAGACTACACTCACGAGTTCGTAGTGCTGGCGGGAGCCGGCGAGTCGGAAGTGATATCGTGCAAGTGCGGATACAGTGCCACGTTGGACAAGGCCGAGACGGCTCCGGAACCGCCGCCCGCGGAGAGGGCGAAGCATCTCGCGCTTGAGAAGGTACACACGCCGGGTCTGAAGACGGCAGAAGAGGTGGCCGCGTTTCTGAAACGGAACACCTCATCGCTCGTAAAGACGCTCCTGTACGACGTGGCGCCTGGCGAAGAGTCTGTCGCAGTCCTCGTGCCCGGCAATCGGGAGCTCAACGAGGCCAAGCTCCGACGGCTCCTCGGAGTGGACGCCATTGTGATGTCCACGCCCGAACGGATTCTGGAGGTTACCGGCGGCCCGCTGGGCTTCTCGGGACCCGCGGGTCTCAAACGCGTGCGTCTCATCGCCGACCGCCGCGTCGAGGCGAT
>JAZDPI010000236.1:0-3726 GCA_043797775.1 Candidatus Eiseniibacteriota bacterium | reverse complement strand
GCTGAGGAGAACGGAATGAAAGAAGTCTCGAGAAGGCTGTCCATATTCGAGAAGTACCTCACCCTCTGGGTCTTCTTCTGCATCTGCGCCGGAATAGCGCTCGGGAAGCTCACACCGAATCTTGCGAAGTTCCTGGACGGGCTGGCGATCTATTCGGGTGAGGCACCGGTTGTTTCCATCCCGATAGCGATATGCCTCTTCTTCATGATGTACCCCATCATGGTGAAGATTGACTTCACAGAGGTACTCAAGGCGGGAAGGAGCGCCAAACCGGTCGGCCTAACCCTTTTCGTGAACTGGGCCGTCAAGCCTTTCACGATGTACGCCATTTGCCTCCTCTTCCTCGGCACCCTGTTCGTGACGTTGATCGGCCAGGACGCGATTGACTACGTGAGGGCGCCGCTGGGCCTGGACTTGCCGGTCGGGGCACAGCACGGAGCCGGCACCGTCGTACTGGTGAACGGCACCAGAATGCTCGAAGTGCCCCTCTGGCGGAGCTACCTAGCAGGCTGCATTTTGCTCGGGATCGCTCCCTGCACTGCGATGGTCCTCGTGTGGGGATTCCTTGCGAAGGGAAACGATGGCCACACCCTTGTGATGGTGGCGATAAACTCCCTCACGATGCTTCTTCTGTATGGTCCGCTGGGAGGCTTCTTGCTCGGGGTCGGCCGTCTTCCCATGCCCTGGCAGGCACTGGCGTTGTCAATCGGCATCTACGTGGCTCTGCCGCTGGTTGCGGGGTACTTCTCGCGCAGATGGCTCATGAGAACAAAGGGAGAGGAGTGGTTCAAGGAGAAATTTCTCCACGTGCTCACGCCTATCACGATAATCGCTCTTCTGCTTACCCTGGTGCT
Organism: Candidatus Eiseniibacteriota bacterium; assembly: GCA_043797775.1. Classification (GTDB taxonomy): domain Bacteria; phylum Eisenbacteria; class RBG-16-71-46; order JAFGJU01; family JAFGJU01; genus JAZDPI01. The sequence continues at coordinate 2,872 of JAZDPI010000236.1, read as the reverse complement.
TCTTTTCTCCTTCAAGGGTGACGTCATTCTGTCGAACCCGCTCACAATCCTCTGGATCGCCATACCGCTCTTCATCCAGACGAATCTCATCTTCTGGCTGGGATATGGCCTCGCGAAGGCGCTGCGCCTGACCTACGAAGATGCAGCACCGTCAGCCATGATAGGCGCTTCAAATCACTTCGAGGTGGCCATCGCGACCGCGACGATGTTGTTCGGACTCTCGTCGGGAGCGGCACTGGCCACCGTAGTGGGTGTCCTCATCGAGGTACCGGTGATGGTTTCCCTAGTCAAGATCTGCCGGAGGACGACTCACTGGTTCCCGAGGGCGTGAAACGGCTCGTCAATCGGCCTTGGTGACCTTCGCGGTCACAAGCCATCCGCCGGTTCTCGTGCGCGAAAGGCGCGCATCCGCGGTACTTTGACGCTCACGCGAGAAATCCAGTTCGACGACGCGGACGCGATCCCCCGCGCGTACGCTTGCCTGAATGGGGCCGGACGTCCTGGGACCAGCGAGCGGCGTCCCTCTAAGGTAGCCGTCCTTGGCCACCGTCAGCGTGGTTCCCCGTTCCAGGGGCCACGCATCCTCTTTGACTGCGACGGGAGATCCTTCCTTCCAGGCGGTTCTGGATTCGTCCACTGTTCCGAGGAAGATCCAGCCTTCGCGCGGCATCAGGTCCGGCGCAGCCTTTTCCAGTAACTTCACCTGGTCCGCGAGGATTCCGTCGATGCGCTGCTTGGCGATCTCAATCCTGTTCTGCGTTGAAGGGCTCAAGGTGTCGGAGGTCGCTTCAATCGTGGCAATCTCGTTGGCCAATTGAACGGTTGCTTCATACGACTGCTTGGCGAGGTCGGCCTCCACTCCCCAGAGACTGACCTTCGTGAAGCCTGCCTTCTTGAGGCTTGAGCCGATCGTTGCAGGACTCAGGAAGAAAAGCAGAATAAGCAGGGCGATGGCGGCTTCCTTGGCTACCGCAAGTCCGTCTTTGATGGTCAAAAGCATAGATTGCCTGATGCTGAATTTCTCGGGCATGTCGACTCCGATCAATGCGCAGAGACTGCCGGCTCTGAACGCGTGCCTGTTGACGAAGACTCTTCAAATTACAATAACCTGTCTGCGACACAATGATGCAACACTGAGACTGCCACGGGCCTTCATGCTTGTCAAGGATGAATCTGCCGCCGCGAGGTTGCTGAACAAACGTCCGAAAGCCCCTTCGCCATACTTCGTGCCGTCCTTGTTGCCTCTCATCCACTTTTTTCTCCTTGCTTCGTGATGTGAACACGACTAAGGTGGCCCGCAGATTAGACGCAAGGCGAGCCCCACGTGGCTTCACCTTCTTGTAACGGGGTTAGCGGATTGCATCGATTGACCTACGCTCGTAGACGCATGGGTGACGTGACAACAGTGCCTCTCACTGTTTTCTCTATCTTCTGTATCGCCCTCTTCGCCGTCCCCACCACCACGCCTGTGTCTGAGAGTTCGTCACCCTCATCTCGCCCCATGCTTTCATCGCAGCCAGTTCTGTCCACCCTGCCTCTGGTGCCGCCCCAGTCCGAAGCGTCCCAGCTCACACCTCTCTCTCCGCCGCGGGCCCTCGTCGTGGGCGAGACCAGGACCTACACCATGGCCCCCGGAGACATGCTCTATGCGATCGCCCGGCGGCAGGGAGTCGCCTTCCCCGCCGTTGCCCGGGCGAACGGAATTACGGATCCCAACATTGTGCGGGCCGGGGCAGTACTGACCATCCCCATCAGATTCATCATCCCGGCTCTCCGCGACGAGGGTGTCGTGATCAACATCCCCGAGTTTCGGCTCTATCTGTTCCGTGGAGGAGAAGTCAGGTCAGTCTACCCGGTCACGGTGGGACTCCCCACATGGGAGACCCCTCTCGGCCCGTTCGTGGTGACCAACAGGGTGGAGAACCCCACCTGGTACATGCCGCGGGAGCTCGCGCGCAGAGAGAAGGTTCAGCGCGAAATCGTGCCGCCTGGATCAGAGAATCCGTTGGGAGACTACTGGATAGGCACTTCACTCAAGCACACCGGCATCCACAGCACCAACTCTCCCATGACGATAGGCCTGGCGCTGAGCCACGGCTGCATCCGTCTGTATCCCGAGCACATAAAGACGCTCTTCTGGGACGTGAAACCCGGCGAGCGTGGAGAAGTGCTCTACAAGCTCGTGAAAGTAGCGGCTGACGGGAAGGATATCCTGGTGGAGATCCACCCCGACGTCTACGGCCGTACCCCGGATCTTTTTCGAGCGGCCGAGGAAGAGCTCCGGGCCGCAGGGCTCTGGCAGAACGTGGACTTCGCCAGACTGCGCGACGCGGTGGCAGAGGCGCGGGGCATACCTGTTCCGGTGGGAGCGAGATAAGACGCGTTCCGAGAGGTGTCATTGGTGAACCCGCAATCGTCGCGGCGCCCGGTCCGTCCTCCGGAGGCCGTTGGACTCGTTGGGAGCCGGCGCAGTCCCGAGCGATACTCGGTCCGTCCCCCCGAAGACCGTTGACCGTGCAAACCGGCTGTGCGCCGGCTGTTCACTTTCTGAACATGGGCCGACCAGATTCTGCTGTTGACACGGGCTGCATATCGTGGTAATTTCTCTTGTTGTAACTGAAGTTGCGACCTTCGGTTCCCAATCGTTCCCCAGCGGTAGGCACTTGCCTATCTGTCTATGTTTCAATGCGTTACTCCCCAGGAAAGAAGAGTGTCGCAGATTGGAAACTTGCGGAAACGGCGCCGAATGTTGCGATTCGGTCAGATTCGATATTACATAGGAATGACGACTGCAGTCAGGTAGAAGGGATAGAGGCCGCGCCTCAACTCGCAACCGCAGTAATGAAGGTTCATTTTGTTGAGAGGAGCCTGC
>JAZDPI010000198.1:0-5799 GCA_043797775.1 Candidatus Eiseniibacteriota bacterium | reverse complement strand
AGGTCCGAGACGCCGTCCCAGTAGAACAGCATGGCGAACTCCGACGAGTTGGTGAGCGTCGTGGTGCCGGCAGTCACCTGGTTGTTGCCGACATTGATCATGTCGGGAATGTTCGGGTCCACCGAGGAGACTTCGTAGTCGGCCGTGCCCACGCCGTACGTGCTGTCAATGCCGGGGCCGTACAGGGCGATCACGATGACCTGGCCGGGCTGTATTACTGCGCCAGCCGGGAAGCGCACGTTGAAGTCGGTGTTGGTCGTTATCAGGTACCCTGCCTCCGGCAGCCGGAAGTATCCCTCGATCGGCAATCCAGCCGGCTCGTACCAGGCATCCGAGAGGTAATAGTTGCCCAGGGCGACCGGCTCAGCCGTCGGGTTGTAGATCTCGATGAATTCGACTTGCGTGAGCGTGACGGCGAATTCACTTACGAGCAGATGAACAGCGGTCAGGGCCGGAGCCACACCCGGTGTCGGTGCGCCGTTTGCCCATCTCGGGTTGTTCACCTCGCTGGTCTCGTCGTGCCCGCCTATGGTCTGCTGTGCCTGTGCCGGCAGCGACAGGGCGAACGCAAACACGAGAGCCAGCATCAAGAACGTAGCCAAATTGCGCGGTCTCATTCTCAAATCCTCCATCTCAAAGATGCAAAAGCCCACGATAGCAAACACAGAGTCCTTAGCGTTACTCGTTCCGGGCATCCACCTCCTTCTCTGTGACTTGTTGCCTAGTGAACTACCAACTTCGCACTCGTGCTTGAGCGCACGCCGGGCCGGCAGGAGCAGGAGGTGCCCGCTCCTGGCCGGTACCAGCATGCCGTCAGTTCCACTTACTTCAACATCACCATCTTCGTTTCTGCAAACTTGTCGCCGGCCACGAGCTTACAGAAGTAAACGCCGGACGACACAACGCGGCCGGCATTATTCCTGCCGTCCCAGGTGGCGTTGTGCCCGCCGGGATCCATCCCGACACCGCCGATGAGCGTCTTCACGAGCCTGCCCGAGACGTCGTAGACACAGAGGTCGACGTCCGTTCTCTCGGGAATCGTGAAGAAGATCGTCGTCAGCGGGTTGAATGGGTTCGGGAAGTTCTTCTCGAGAGCGAACACCAGAGGCACCGTCGGGCCCGGATCCACTCCGATAGGGAGTTGCACTATGTCGTCGTTCCTTCTCGGTTCAATCCTGAAGTTGTTGTACGCATAGTCAATCGGACCCCGGACGTCATACCAGTAGAAGGGCTTGGGTATGACAGTGTACCCGCCGGAGTGGGCGATCAGCATCGTGTCCGGTGTCGCGTCCCTTACCCTCCACTCGCCAAACAGGTCGAAGCCGGTCGTGTCGCAGACCTGCACCGTCTGGATCTTCACGTACACGCCTTCGTACTGCTCGGCGTTGTTGGTGCGCTTGTTGATCTGGGACGGGTCGACAATGTCCGGTCCCGGAACCGGGTTACCGGTGTTCACAACACGCACGTAGTCGATACCGGTGATCTCGGTCTTGTAAAAGTACTCGCTCACGTACCCGGATATAATCAGACTATCTCCCTCGTTAACAGCTACAGGAAGACCTCCGTAGATCTGGATACCGCTCCACGGGCCGCCGGGTGTCTGCTCCATGTAGAAATGAGTGATGAACGTGTCCGGATCGGCAGTCACTATACCGGCGATGGTCACCTGCTCGGTCGTCATCTGGGAGCTGTCGTTCTCGGCAGACTTCGGGGCCTGCACCAACTGAATCGGCGTCAGTCCGGCCCTGAAGGACTGCTGCTGGGCGGCCGGCATGACGGTGCCCCCCTTGCTCTTCACGCTCTGCACGGTCAGAATCTCGGGGTCTCCAGCGATCGCGGAGCAGTCGCCGACTGTCAGAGTCACGAGCTGCTCGCCGATCGGATCCAGAACCGCCCCCGAGATTACCGTCTCGCTCCCCAGGTAGTAGTTACCCGTGTTCTGTGCCGTGGTCAGGTCCACTCTGCGATCGAAAACGGCCTGCACACCGGTGTTGGAAGTCGCGTAAGCCAGTGTGAAGTTGGGCGGGGCTTCAAACACGAGGTCGTCTGCGTCCCTCGGACATATGTGGTATCTGCCATTCTCGAAGTGAAGGATGCCCGTTATCGAAGGCATTACCGTGTTCAGGTCGGGTCTGGCCGGACCCGGGCTGGTCATCTTGTTGTTCCGAACGTACACGGTGTCCTTGTTGGTCGAGAGCGGATGGTTGTGATCCTCGATCAAGAAGTAGCTCGACGCGAACGTGGGATCGTGTCTCACAACCTTGACGGTATCCAGCCGGACCAACATACTCTCCCACACCTCTGACGTATCGGCGTCCGTCGGGAGGATACCGACCGTCTGACAAGAAAACAGAAGAGGTTCGGGGACGTCCATGCTGTCTATGATCGTCCAGGAGAGCGGGCTATACGTGATTTCCGCGCCCGCGGTCGAGGTGTCCGTCCCACCGTAGAGGTCATACAGGCCCGTCACGTTCACTATGATGCCGGGTCTCAAGGCTCCGAAGTAATTGTAGTGAACGGAGCCGGGGTAAACCATGATGCCCGCGTGGGGTCCACCGGCTTTCTCCTGTACCCAGAATCCGTAAGTGGACACCTTGTCAATCGCGGTGACAACAACGGAATCGACCGAAACCAGAGTCAATTCAGGGAATTGAGCCTCCCGAATGGCGTAAACCGTAGTCTGAATCTGTGCCGCTGCCACCCCGGAGACCAGAATCAACAGCAACGCAGAAAGTATCAGGACTCTATTTTTCATTTCTCCTCCTTTGAGCTAGTCGAATCAGAATACGTCGAAAAGAGTCGGAATCAATTTCGGGAGAGACATCACCTCCATTCTGGATCAAGTCATCGAAACGTCGTCTCACGACTTGAGACACCACGAACCTACCGATGGCTCAGTTCATTGGAGCTTGCCCGGAAGCATGAAGGCAACCACAGCGGGCCCCGCCATCAGAAGCTCTTGCAGAATGTAGAATTAGCTATGATTATTATACACCAAAAGGAGGCCCAGGTCAAATGGTTTCCGGCCGCGCCTGCCGAGCCGCGTGAAATCGGGTCGCCGCATCGGTGACGCCATAAGACGCCAATTTACGGGCGATTACTTGATTCCGTGGATTTTCTTGTACTCCGGCCAGTTTTTTTTCAGTTCGAGGAAGCCCCTGTAGTCGCTGCGCAGGAGGAAGGGGTTTGACGTCCTTTCGTGACCTATCGTGGAGGAGGCCGCAGTTCCATAGTCGTGGCCGGGCCAGACTTCCGTTTCGTCGGGAAGGCTCATCAGTTTCCGTTTGAGGCTCTCGTACTCGCTTCGAGCCCCTTCTCCAAAGTCGGTCCCGCCGACCTTCCCGACGAAAAGAGTATCTCCCGTTATCAGCTTTCCTCCCACCAGAATGCAGATTGAATCGGGCGTGTGGCCCGGGGTGTGAGCGACGGTGGCCCCGAGCGAGCCGAACTTCAGAACGTCTCCGTCCCGGACGGAGACGTCGTGTTTCGCCTTCGACGTCACGTGCATCACTATTTGCGCGTTCGTCTCCTTCTGGAGCGAGACGTTTCCTGCCATGTGATCGGCGTGGGAATGCGTGTTTACGATGTACTTAATTGTCAAGCCGTACGCCTTGAGCTTCGCCGCGAGCTCTTCGCAGTCAAAGGAAGGATCCACGACAATGCCGGTCCTCATTTCATCGTCGGCAACGAGATAGGAGAAGTTCCTGTCTCCGCCAGTGCGCACCTGCTCGAATATCACTTCAGTCGGCCTCCCTCGTTCGCTTCTGCCACTCCGTCGTCAACCGGAGGTTCCTTGTGGCCCGACCAGGCCTGGTCGCTCCCGGGTTCGCCTGCACGCCTCCCTCTGCATGCTAGCCCTCTCACCCTGTTTCCGTCAGTCTGCTCGTGCTTCTGCGGCCATCCGGCCGACGACCTCCTCGAAGAACGGGGTCAAACGCCTGGCCGTCCTGCCCACGACCCTGTCCACCTCCTCGTGACTCACCTCCTCAGCGCCAACCCCGGTTGCGAGATTCGATATGCACGAAATCCCGAGCACCCTTAGCCCCAGCGCGTTGGCGATCGCCACCTCATGCGAGGTCGACATGCACGCAGCGTGAGCCCCGATCCTCGCCATGAACCGAGATTCTGCCGCAGTCTCGTAACTCGGCCCCAGTGAGGTACATAGAACACCCTGGCGGAGGGATACGCCGGTCTCGGCGGCGACGCGCATTGCGAGGTCGATGAATCTCTTGTCGTACAACGACCACGGTCTTCGTGTCAGGGGCTCGTCCTTCCAGCCGCAGTGCCCCTTGAGGGGAGGGCGGAAAGTCAGATCGATCTGGTCCAGCACCACCATCGGCTCACCGGGGCCGATTTCCTTCGTCAGAGAGCCGCTCGCGTTGGTGACGATGAGAGAGTGTGCCCCCAGTTTGGCAAGCACGCACACCGGGAAGGTGACGTCCTCCGTCGTGTGTCCCTCGTACAAGTGAACCCTTCCCTGGAGAAACGCCGCCGTCGTTCCACCGAAGCTCCCTATCACAAGAAAACCCTGGTGTCCCAGAACGGTCGTTTCTTTGAAGTGAGGAATGGTCGAGTAGGAGATCGCGCACCCTCTTCCCACGCTCTCGACAAGAGGTGAGAAGCCCGACCCCAGAATGAGGCCAACTTGAGGCACGGCAGAGCATTCCTTCCGGATCCGCTTCACGGCCTCGGTTAACATGTGTTCTCTTTCTTCCCAGCTCTTCATCGCCACCTCATCGGAATTCTCGTTCATTCCCGTAAATCTCCCGCACCGCCAGTGTCTCTTGTCATGGTGAGCGCGGTCTCCCGTCCTGAGTGTTTCCTTGACGACGCTTCCGTTTCACCCGGTGGCTCTACTCCCGTTCCTTCTCGTAGGGCACACCGTCTGCCGCGGGCGGCACCGAGCGTCCGATGAACCCGGCAAGCACTACGATCGTTGCGACGTAAGGGATCATCTGTATGAAATGCGTCGGTACGTTCTGTCCCTGCAACTGCATCTGAAGACTCTCTGCCGCCCCGAACATAAGACAAGCGCCGGCAGCTCCCAGCGGATTCCATTTTCCCACAATCATTGCCGCGAGCGCAATATAGCCTCTTCCGCCCGACATACCGTCGGTGAAACTGTGCTGGTCCATGGCCAGCCATGCGCCTCCCAGCCCGGCCAGGACTCCGCTCGCAATCACTCCGGCGTACCTCATGCGAGAAACGTTGACGCCCAGACTGTCCGCCGCCTCAGGATGCTCGCCGACCGAACGAAGCCTCAAACCGAATCTGGTCTTGAACAACACGAAATGTGAAACCGCGATCAATACGATCGTTAGAATGATGAGCGGCGAAGAGAAAACCGTGGCCAGAACCGGAACGTCTCTTGCGAGCGGAATGCTCCACTCGGGAAGCCCCGCGATTCTCTCCGAGTTGCTGGAGCTTCCGAATATAACCGCGAGAAAGAAGCGCGTGCCTCCCATGGCGAGCAGGTTTATTGCCAGGCCGCTCACGATCTGTTCCGCCTTGAAGGTGACGGAGACAACGGCGTGGATCGCCGCGGTCGCGGCCCCTCCGAGAACGGCGGCGAGCAGCCCGACCCAGGGGTTCCCCGTGTAGTAAGTCGCCAGGACGCAGCTAAAAGCTCCGTTTAGGAGGATTCCCTCCAGCGCGATATTGACGACCCCGCTCCTCTCGGAGAAGGTCCCGCCCAGCGCCGCCAGGATGTAAGGCACGGATATGCGGATGGTCTGCGATATGAAGGCAACTGCGCTCAATGAATCCATAGACTTCGATCTGTTTCCGGGAGTGGACGTG